>NZ_JBEYER010000136.1:0-15214 GCF_040634005.1 Micromonospora sp. NPDC007271 | reverse complement strand
GTTTGCGACGGCGCTGGTGCGCCGGCATCGTCGACGTTCAGGGTCACCGGTGCGCCGTCGCCGTGCGGTAGTTGTTGCGCGTGTCGTTCTTCGTCGGGTCGTAGTTCTGCTCGATGTTGCCCGCGCTGTCGACCGAGAACCAGTTGAACGTCGTGGTCTCGGTCACGTGGAACACCTGGCCCGGCTCACGGAACTCGGTCGCCTGGTAGCGGGGCGACTCGAGCGTGGGCCGGCTGCGGTCCGTCGTGTAGTAGATGGTGGCCGGCTCGCTCGTCTCGAACCGCACGTCCACCGAGCCGGAGGACTTCCCGGCGCTGGGAACGAGCTTGGACGTCGGCTTCTTGTTGTCCTTGCCCCACTCCGCCGCGATCCGGAACATCTCCATGATTCCGTTGGCGTACTCCATCGTCTCGGAGTGGCCGCTGACCAGTTCCGGGTTCCCCACCCAGGCCGGCTGGAAGGAGCCGCCCTGCCAGTTGCCGGTGGCCGGGTTGTAGATCGAGCCGCCGACCTCCCAGCCGAAGGCGTAGATCCCGTAGTTGTGGTACAGGTCCTCCCGCACGTTGCCCGCGGAGGAGTAGAGGACGTCCGACGAACCGCCGACGTTCTCCGGCGTGACGACGGTCTCCCGGTAGGCCTTGACCTGCGACAGGATCCGGCCGGCCGACTGCCAGTAGAACGCCTCGTCACCCAGCGGCGGGCGCGGCGTGGTGATCCGCCCGTTCGCGATGTAGGCGCCCGGCTGCCAGAACAGCTGGCCGCCGTTGGAGTGCACCGACATCATGAACTTGATGTTCCGGTACTTCTCGACCAGCCAGACGATGTTCTTCGACTCCGGCTCGGACAGCTTCTCCGGCCCCTGGAAGGTGTCGCTGACGCAGCTGGTCGACCCGCCCGCGTAGCCGTCGTGGCCCGACCCGACCCGGTAGTTCCGGTTCAGGTCGACGCCCCAGGAGTTGCGCCGGGCCGGATCGGCGTTGTCGTCCGCGCAGTGGTTCGTCAGGTTCCGGCGCTGCGAGGCGAAGTTGTAGAAGCTGTAGTTCGCCCCGTCGGGGTTGTTGGACAGGATGAGGAAGACATCGGTGTTGTCGACGATCTTCTTCGTCTCCCAGTCGGACTTGTAGTTGTGCACCAGGCGCTCGGCCGCCTCCAGCGACGTCGTCGCCGGCACCCACTCGCGAGCGTGGTCCTGCGCCTGGATCAGGACACCGGGGTTCCTGCCGTCGCGGTGCTTGCCGATCCGCAGCACCGGGATCGTGGCCGGGCCGCGCGGCACCTCGCCCTCCGGCGCGCCGGCACGCTTCTCGTCGAGGAAGTCGGTCAGCGCCACCGGAGCCGACGTCGCCTGCACGATGCCGGTGCCCGCGTTGGTGCGATACGGGTGCGCCCGGTCGATCAGGCCCTGGGACTGGGCGCGCAGCGCCGCCGCCACCTGTGCGGCCGTACTCGCGAGCGCACCGGAGGCGTCCTTCGCGAGGAGGACGCGGACCGCCTTGCCCGCCACCTCGACGCTGAGCGGAAGGTTCGCCCCCGGCCGGTTCACGAACTCGACGGTGATGTCGTTGCCACCCTCGTGGCCCCACGCCGCCGAGCTGACGACGACCGCCGCCTGCCCGGTACCGCCGATCGTGGCCTGCGCCTTACGCTGGTAGCCGTTCGTCTTGTTCGGCAGGTAGACGATCTCGGCGATGTCCGGGTACTGGCGGGCGATCTCCTCGGCGCGGCTGTAGAGCTGCTGCGGGGTTCGGTAGCCGTCGACGAAGTCCCACTTGTAGGCCGGGTTCGCCGTCAGCGGCGGCGCGCCGTCCTCGAGCCAGTTGGAGACGAAGCCGGTGGTGACGCCGCCGGTCGAGCTCGTGACGCGGATCTGGTTCGGGCGGGCGTCGAGCTTGAACAGGTTCCGGTGGAACATGTACTGCCCGGAGTCGACGAACCGGCTCATCGTCCGGGCGAAGCCGAACGAGGTGTCCGGACCCGAGTCGTTCTCGAGCTGCATCGTGACGATCGGGTTCGTCTGCTGGCCATCGGTGGTCCGGGCCTCGACGTAGAGGAAACCCTGGCCCTTCGTGGTGAACCAGTCGGCGCGGACGACCCGTACCGTCTCGGAGTGGCTGAACGTCCCGACAGCCTGCGCTCGGGCGGCCTGGATGCCGCCGTCGGCCTCCTCGCTCCAGGCGAAGCTCTCGTCGTCACCGAGAATTTCGGCGCCCATCGCCTGCAGTTCGGTGATCTGCTCGGCGGTGACCACCGCCTCGCCTTCGATGCCGGTCGGCACGCGCCGCAGGCCGTGCTCGAGGTCGAAGCCGGCGGCGACCACCTTGTCCAGCATGTCGGCGCCGGTCAGCTTGATGCGGACAAGGCGTACCGCCTCCGAATCCTCGAGGTGGGATCGCCCCGAGCCCGCGGCGCCTGCCGGCTGGGCGGGATCCGCGCCCGCCGGCGCGGTCGTCATGAGGACGCCCCCCACCAGGGCGGGCAGCGCGAAGAGCGCGATGCGTTGTTGTGTGCGTCGCATCTCCCCTCCTTCTTGCTTGTGGCATGTGGTTGATGTGATGGCCGGCTCGCACGCGGCTCGGCCCATTCAGGACGGTCGCGCTGAACTCGCGCACGGTGAGCCCGGTTACGACGATGGTCGCCGTCGGGTGGAGGATCGGGACTCCGTGAGCGAGCTGAGCGCGGTTGGACGTCCGCGCGGCACCGGGGCGGTAGGCCGCTCCCACCGAGATGACGCCTCGCGCCATTGGACGTCTTGAATACCCTCGTAGACCTGTCCGGTGATGAAACCTCCGTGTATGTCCGAAGCAAGAGGAACCGGCTGGAACCGAGGGAAGCGTATGTTCATTTTTTGGCGTCGATGGCTCGCGTACGACGCGATTTGAGCATTACTTGAGGCATGCCGGCCGCCTCGAGTTGGGGCGGCGGGCGGGGAAGGAACGAACGCCATGCGGCGTACTTCCTCATGCGGGACTCCCGCGGGCCGGCGCGGAGGTCCGGCAGGCACCGGCTCACCTCGCGACGCCTTGACGGTCGGGCCGACCCGACCGGGGCCGAACGGGCGCACGCCGACCAGCGCTCATCTGCCCCGACCGGAAGTGGGTTATCCGACAGAAAACGGCGGGTAGCTCGTGCGGCGGCGCCGGCAACCGCCATCATGACCGGGTGAAGATCCTGTCCATCCAGTCATCGGTCGCCTACGGCCACGTCGGCAACTCGGCGGCCGTCTTCCCACTCCAGCGGCTCGGGCACGAGGTCTGGCCGGTCCTGACCGTGCACTTCTCCAACCACACCGGCTACGGCGCGTGGCGCGGGCCGTTGCTGGCGCCGGCCGACGTGGCCGAGGTGATCGCGGGCATCGCGGACCGCGGAGTCCTCGGCAGCGCCGACGCGGTGCTGTCGGGCTACCAGGGCGACCCGGCGATGGGCGCGGTGATCCTCGACGCGGTGGACCAGGTCAAGGCCGCCAATCCGGAGGCGGTGTACTGCTGTGACCCGGTGATGGGCGACGCCGGCCGCGGCATGTTCGTCCGGCCCGGCATCCCGGAGTACATGCGCGACACCGTCGTCCCCCGCGCGGACATCATCACCCCGAACCAGTTCGAGCTGGACTTCCTCGCCGGCCGTACGACGAACTCGCTCACCGAACTGCTGGAGGCGGTCGACGTGGTACGCGAGACGGGGCCACGGCACGTCCTGGTCACCAGCGTGCTCCACGGCGACCTGCCGGCCGGGTCGCTGGAGGTGGTGGCCGTCTCGGACGAGGGCGCGTGGGCGGTGACCACCCCGCTGCTGCCGATCAACCCGAACGGCGGCGGCGACGTCACCGCGGCCCTGTACCTCGCGCATCTGTGGACGACGGGCTCGCCGGCGACGGCACTGGAACGCACCATCGCCTCCGTCTTCGCCGTGCTCGAGGCGACCGTCGCGGCGGGCACCCGGGAGATCCAGCTGATCGCGGCCCAGGACGCCATCGCCGAGCCGTCGGCCCGGTTCCCCGCCCGGCGGCTGCGCTGACTGCACGCCGCCATCATGCCGGATGGTGAGCAGGTCGGCGGGCTGCCGGCCGCTGGTGAAGCGGGCGTGCGGTACGGACCACCCTCTTCCCTGGCCCTGGCGGGGGCAGCGCCACCGTTCGATGGCACCTAGTCTCGCGGCCATGGGAGCGATCAAGCCGTGGCAACTGTTCGTCCTGACCCTGTGCTGCGTCCTACCGGTTGCGGCGGCAGTCGCGGGCGGCGTCTGGGCAGCGCGTCGAGGCCGCGGGCGCCGCTGAGCGGTCGACGAGGGGAGTGGCAGAGCATCGATACTCCGAGCGGTATTCTCTCCCGTCTGGCACGGGGAGGAGATCCACATGTGGCCGTTCAAGAAGCGTCGGCAGCCGGCGGGCCTCGTCGTCGACCCGGCTCACGGTGACCCGCAGGCGCGGGCGCTCATCGACGCGCTGGCAGCCAGGGACTGGCGTACGGCCCGGGACATTCTCGCTGCCACGACCGATCCGGACAGCCGTGCCTTCCTGGTGGAGGCCGTGGGGACGGTCGACGGCGTACAGGAGTGGATCGGCGAATGGGTCGATGCGGAGCCGCAGTCGACGCTTCCGGTGCTGGTCCGCGGCTGCCACGCGGTCTACTGGGCCTGGGAGGCGCGCGGCGGGAAGCGCGCCGAGTACACCAGCCAGGACCAGTTCCGGGAGTTCCGCCGCCGGCTCCGGCTCGCCGAGAACCTGCTGGACGAGGTCGTCGCCCGGGATCCGGACGACGTGACCGCCCGGACGTGGCTGGTCACGTCCGCGCGGGGCCGCCAGGTCGGCGGTGATGAGGCGCGTGCCCGCTTCGACGAGGTCGTGAGGCGGCATCCGGGGCATGTCGTCGCGCACGAGCAGCTGCTGCAGTTCCTCTGCCCCAAGTGGTTCGGCAGCGAGGAGCAGATGTTCGCCTTCGCCCGGGAGGCCACGGCGGCCGCACCGGACGGCAGCCTGATGCCGGAGCTGCTGGCCGTCGCGCACGTCGAGAAGTGGCTCGAGGTGCCGGCGGAGGAGAGCGACGCGTACATGCAGTCCGACGAGGTGCGCGCGGACCTGCTGGCCGCGGCAGAGAAGTCGATCTTCCATCCGGCCTTCCGGCCCACCTTCGGCTGGGTTCCGCGGGCGAGCGTGTTCGCGCTGGGGCTGGAGCTGGCCCACGAGTTCGACGCTGCGGCGCGGGTCTTCGGCATGTTGGGCGACCATGTCAGCACGTGGCCCTGGAGCTACGTCGGCGATCCCGTCACGGCCTTCACGAGGTCCAGGGAGTGGGTGCACGAGCACGTCGCCTGACCTCGCCGCCGGTCTCGACAGGGTGGCACACGACTGCCGCTACGGTGGATGCGCCGGGAGTCCGGGGTGGGGGAGGCGATGGTGGCGGTGACGGGTGGTGTCGTCCCACGGGTGCGCCTCCGCCGCGCTCCCGCAACCGCCCGAGGACGAGGACGGGGCCTTCGCGGGCGGGCGGGGGCGGTGGTCGTTGTCGCCGCTCTGGCGGTGACGCCGGTCCCGGCGCCGGCGGCGGCGAGCCCGTCGCCCACGCCCACCGGGTCACGGGGTACGCCGGTCTGCCAGGTGCGGGACCACCGGTTGACCGAGATCTCCGGGATGGTCGCCACCGACAACGGGTTCGTCGTGGTCAACGACAGCGCCGACGAGGAGCCGCGCCGCCGGATCTTCTTCCTCGACGCCGAGTGCAGGGTGGTGCGGACGGTGCGTTATCCCTCCCGTCCGAGAGACACCGAAGACCTCGCCGTCGACGCCGACGGGACTCTCTGGGTCGCCGACATCGGCGACAACGACCGCGCCCGGCAGACCGTCGCGTTGTGGAAGCTGGCACCGGGCGGTGGCCGTCCGGTGCTGCATCGCATGGCGTACCCGGACGGCCCGCACGACGCCGAGGCGCTCCTCGTGGCCGGCGACGGCCGGCCGGTCATCGTGACGAAGCAGGGCGGGGCCGCCGGCCTGTACGCCCCCACGCGCGACCTGAAGCCGGGTGCGACGGTGCCCCTGGAACGCGTCGGGCAGGTGAGCCTGCCGCGCACCACGACCAGCAATCCGTTCTCCTTCCTCGGCCGGGCCGTGGTCACCGGCGCGGCCAGCGCACCGGACGGACGCCGGGTGGTGCTGCGGACCTACGCGGACGCGTTCGAGTTCGACGTGGTCGGCGGCGACGTGATCACCGCGCTGACGCGGGGCAGACCACGGATCGTGCCGCTGCCCGACGAACCTCAGGGCGAGTCGATCACCTACAGCCGCGACGGGCGCTTCCTGCTCACGGTCTCCGAGACCGCCGATCAACCGCCGGGCACGGAACCCACCGTGCTGCGGTATCCCGTGTCGTCGGTCGCCCCGGCCAGCGCGCGTGCGGCCACCCCCGCTCGCACGGCCACTCCCGCTCCCACGGCCACTCCCACCGCCGCCGCCGGAGGCGAGCCGTCCGACGACCGGGAGAGGAGGTCGCTGGTCGGCGTGGTGGGCGTTGTCGGCCTGGGCCTGCTCCTCGCGGGACTGATCGGCCTGGTGCGCTCCCGCCGTAGCGGTCAGCGGTAGGCCGCGAGCAGCGGGGGCACCTCGCGCCGAGTACTGTTGATCATCTGATGTGGATGCAGGCGCGGGCACGCGGGTGCCTCGCGCCGGAGTTCTGGAGGACTGGGTGCGCGTACTGGTGCGACGACTGTCGGTCTCGATCCTTTCAACGGCTGTTGCGGTGATGACGTTCGGGTCGCCGGCCCGCGCCGCGGCCAACCCGTTCACGCCGGCACAGGCCTGCAACAACGACTTCGGTGGCTCGTGGGCCCAGGTCTCCGACGGTCACCGGTCGATCTACGCCTCGGACGGCACCAAAACGGGTGACGTCTACCTCATGTACAACAGCGCGACCGGGTACAACTGCGTCGCCACGCTGAAGGCGGTGGCCATCGGGTCGACGACCGGGGTCGCCGCCAGGCTGCGGGTCTCGGGCAGTTCCTGGGTCGAGGACTCGGGCAACTACAAGTACTACGCCGCGAAGCAGCGTTCCGCGCGGGACGCCTGTGTCATGTACGAAGGTTCGGTCCTCAACGGCACGATGTGGACGGGCAACGGCAGGTACACCTGGGGTAACTGCGGCTGAACGGCCACGAGCTGCGGATCTCCGGCCACGGTCGGATATCCGCAGCTCACGCCAGCACCATCGGGCCCGACGGGCGGCGGACGGGGGCGTCCCTCGGTGCGCCTCGTGCGGCCTGATCCCGCGAACCCGGCCTGCTGTGGCGGGCCGGCGCCGACCGGTCAGCCAGTTCGGTCAGAAAGCCGACTTCCCAGGCGACCAGCACATTCTGCATGCTGCACCGTAGGCGTCGGCTGGCCTGCGGTGGCCGGCGGTCGGACCGCTCCGGGGCCAGATCGGCGCGGCGGCTGCGGCTGGCGGGCGGTTGTTATCGTCGCCGCGACGCCGATGATCTCGGCAGCGAGGGGGAGGGGGACGCGGTGGGGCTGATGGACAAGCTCCGGGGCGAGTTCGTCGACATCGTGGAGTGGCTGGACGACAGCCGGGACACGATCGTCTGGCGCTTTCCCCGTTACCAGAACGAGATCAAGATGGGCGCCCAGCTCATCGTCCGCGAGTCCCAGACGGCGGTGTTCGTCAACGAGGGGCAGATCGCCGACGCCTTCTCACCCGGCACCTACACCCTGGAGACCCGGAACCTGCCCGTCCTGTCCACCCTCAAGGGCTGGAAGTACGGCTTCAACTCGCCGTTCAAGGCCGAGGTGTACTTCGTCAACACGCGGCAGTTCACCGACATGAAGTGGGGCACCCAGAACCCGGTGATCATGCGGGACGCCGAGTTCGGGGTGGTCCGGCTGCGGGCGTTCGGCGCCTACGCGGCGCGGGTGGTGGACGCGCAGAAACTCCTGCGGGAGCTGGTGGGCACGGATCCGCAGTTCCGCACCGAGGAGGTGCAGGAGTATCTGCGCCAGCTCATGGTGGGACGGCTCGGTGGCGCGCTGGCCACGGCGGGGGTGCCGCTGCTGGACCTGGCGGCCCACCAGGACGCGATCGGCCGGCGGTTGGCCGCCGTGCTGACCGAGGAACTGGCCGAGGTCGGCATCGCGATCCCCAAGTTCGTCATCGAGAACATCTCCGTGCCGCCGGAGGTGGAGCGGGCGCTGGACAAGCGGACCGGCATGGGCGCGGTTGGGGACCTGGACCGGTTCACCCGGTACCAGGCGGCCACCGCGCTGGAGGAGGCGGCGAAGAACCCCGGCGGTGGCGCGAGCACCGGCATGGGGCTGGGCCTGGGGATGGCCGTGGGCCAGCAGGTGGCCCGGTCCATGTCGGGCGGCGCGGCAACGCCGCCGGCTCCGGCACCCGCCCAGCCGGGCGGCGTCGAGCCGCCGCCGTTGCCGAACCAGCCGCAGTGGTTCCTCGGCGTCGCCGGGCAGCGGCAGGGCCCGTTCGATCTCGGTGGGCTGGCCGAGCAGGTGGGTGCGGGCACGCTCGGCCCGGACACGCTGGTCTGGCGGGCCGGCATGGCACAGTGGCAGCCGGCCGGGCAGGTGCCGGAACTCGCCTCGGTGCTGGCCAGCGTTCCGCCGCCGCTGCCCCCGCAATGAGCGAGCCGGACCGGAGCCGGCCGTGGCGCGAGAGCGACCGGAGTGCCGGCATTAGCGACACCGCCGTCTCCCCGCCGTCGTACCAGTGCGGGGGCTGCGGCGCCCGGGTGGAGTACGCGCCGGGCACGGCGGTGCTGCGCTGCCCGTACTGCGGACACCGACAGCAGATCGCCGGTGCCGGCCGGGAGGTGCGCGAGCACCCGTACGCCGAGTTGGCCACGCTGCCGCGCAAGCCGGCGGCCAGCGTCGGTGCGTACACGTTCGTCTGCCCCGGCTGCGGCGCCCGCACCGAGAGCGACGCGCTCGCCCAGCGTTGCCAGTTCTGCGCCACGCCGCTGGTGATGGACGCCGCGGCGGGCGAGCTGATCGCGCCGGAGGCGGTGCTGCCGTTCGTGGTGGACCAGGCGGGCGTGCGGACCGCCCTGGGCCAGTGGTGCCGCAGCCGCTGGTTCGCGCCGAACAGCCTGAAGAAGGTCAGCGAGGCGGAGACGCTCAAGGGCACCTACCTGCCGCACTGGACGTTCGACGCGCGGACCGTCTCGGACTACCGGGGCCAGCGCGGCGAGTACTACTACGTCACCGAGACGTACACGGTGACGGTGAACGGCAGGCAGGAGACGCGTACCCGGCAGGTGCGGCACACCCGGTGGTACCCGGCGAGCGGCACCGTCCGCCGGGACTTCGACGACGTGCTGGTGCCGGCCACGACCCACCTGCCGGAGAATCGGCTGGAGCAGCTGGCCCCGTGGCCGTTGGCAGAGGCGGTCGCGTACCACGGCGACTACCTGGCCGGGTACCACGCGCTGCGGTACGACACCGAGCCCGAGGCGGGGCTGGTCGGGGCGAAGGCCCGGATGGCGCCGGTCATCGAGCGGGACTGCCGGTCGGACATCGGCGGGGACGAGCAGCGGGTCAGCTCCGTGGACACCACCTACTCGGACGTGACGTACAAGCTGCTCCTTCTGCCGGTGTGGATCGCCGCGTACCTGCACGCCGGCCGGTCGTACCAGGTCCTGGTCAACGCCCGGACGGGCGAGGTCATCGGCGAGCGCCCGTACAGCGCCGCCAAGATCGCGGCGGCGATCGTGGCGGCGCTGGCGCTGGTCGCGGCGCTCGTGGTCGCGTACGCGATGAACCGCTGAGACGGCGGGCCGCCCCGCGGGCGACCGGGCGGGGTGCGACGGGTGACGGCCCCCGCACCCCGCCCGTACGTCTCCGCCCGGTCAGGCCGCGGCGAGTGCGCGCCGCAGCCGACGGGCCTCGCGACCAGGCGGCTCACCCCGGCGCCCCTCGACGGCCAACTGATCGCGCTCCGAAGACCCGGGTGACCGGCGCGGTTGCGACGTTGGACGGCCGGAACCCCGTCGAAGTTTCGTCAGGTGTCTGGTGCTCCCACACCGAGCCGGCCGCTACGGTCGGGTGGCCGGCAGAGAAGTCGGTGAATGATGACGGCTGCGACGGCCGCCTGCCGGCAGACGGCCTGCGGTTCCGGCGACGCCGGGGGAAGCGGTAGCTCCCGACAAGGGAACGGCACAGGTCAGACGGCTGGCAACCTCGGCCAGGGCACAAACCGGAGCAGACCGAGCAGGCCCAACTGCTCACGTCGAGCCGGTCGCGTCAGGCGACCGGTGGCGGGCGGTGTGCCGCCGTCCGGGCTGCCGGCCGACGATGGGAAGGGACTCACAATGGTGCGACGAACGGTGCGCCAGCGGGCTGCCGGCCTGATGGCGGCGTCCTGTGCGGCGGCATTGGCTCTTACGCTGGGGATCGCCAGGCCGGCGGCGGCCAGCCCGGACGGGGTGGGGCCGGTCTTTGTGGACGGCCAGGCCCAGATCGTCCCCGAGTTCGCGAACTCCAGCGGCTGGATCCGGCAGCAACTGTGGGTGGAGACGGAGTTCGACTCCGACGGTGACGGTCGGCTCGACCGCATGCACGTGGACGTCACCCGGCCCGGGCAGACCGCACAGGGGTTGAAGGTGCCGGTCGTCTACGAGAGCAGCCCCTACTACGCGGGCACGGCGTCCAGCCAGGCGCAGTACTTCTGGAACGTCCGACACGAGCTGGGTGAGCAGCCGCCGGCCCGGGTCTCGCCGCCACCGATCGCCCACCAGCCGGGCCGGACCTCGGTGTCCACGAGCGAGGTCAGCACCTGGGTGCCGCGTGGCTTCGCCGTGGTGCACTCCGACTCTCCGGGCACCGGGCTGTCGCAGGGCTGCCCGACCGTCGGAGGCCCCAACGAGTCGCTGGCGCCGAAGGCGGTGGTCGACTGGCTGAACGGTCGCGCGAAGGGCTACACCAGCGTCAACGGGGATCAGGAGGTCTCGGCGACCAGCTGGGCGACCGGCAAGGTCGGCATGACCGGTACGTCGTACAACGGCACCCTGCCGCTCGCCGCCGCGACCACCGGTGTCGACGGCCTCGAGGCGATCATCCCGATCGCGCCGAACACCTCGTACTACCACTACTACCGCTCCAACGGCCTGGTGCGGAATCCCGGCGGCTGGGTCGGCGAGGACATCGACTACCTGTTCGACTACATCAACAGCGGCTATCCGGACCGCCGGTCGTACTGCATCGAGACGATCCGGGTCGGCGAGATGAACCGGTACCAGGACCGGGCGAACGGCGACTACAACGACTTCTGGGCCGGCCGGGACTACCTGCACTCCGTCGGTAACGTCAAGGCCGCCACCCTGATGGCGCACGGCTTCAACGACTGGAACGTGGTGCCCGAGCACAGCGTGCGGATCCTCGAGGCGCTGAAGGCGCAGGGTACGCCGGTGCAGGCGTACTACCACCAGGGTGGACACGGCGGCGCTCCGCCGCTGGACATGCGCAACCGCTGGTTCACCCGCTACCTGTACGGCGTGCAGAACGGTGTCGAGAACGACGCGCGGGCCTGGGTGGTGCGTAACGAGACCGGGGCCAGCCAGCTCACCCCGTACGCCGACTACCCCAACCCGGCCGCGTCGCCGGTGACGATGGTGCTGAAGCCCGGCGGCAACACCACCGGCGAGCTGACCTCGTTGGCTCGGCCCGGCAAGGGCGTCGAGTCACTGGTCGACGCCGGCAACACCGCGTGCAACGCCGGCACCCTGGCCACCAGCGTGTCCGAGCATCGGCTGCTCTACGTGACGCCGGAACTCACCGCCCCGGTGCACATCTCCGGTACGGCGGAGGTGACGCTGCGGATGAGCGCGAGCAAGCCAGCGGCCAACCTGTCGGTGGCCCTGGTGCGGCTGCCGTGGACCGGCGGATCGGGTTGCGAGTCGAGCACCCGGGGCACCACGACGAGCATCATCACCCGGGGCTGGGCGGACCCGCAGAACCGCCACTCGCTCACCCGGAGCGAGCCGCTGGTGCCCGGCGAGTTCGTCGACGTGACCGTGCCGCTGCAGCCGGATGACCAGGTCATCCCGGCCGGCTACCGGATCGGCCTGATGGTCTTCTCCACCGACCACGAGTTCACCCTGCACCCCGCCCCGGGCACCGTGCTCAACGTCGACCTGGCCGCGACGGCCCTGCGGCTGCCCGTGGTCGGCGGGCCGCTGGCCATGCCGATCTGCGCGACCACCGACACCCGGGCGACGGTGGTGGTCGGCGGCGTCGACAGCGGTGTGGCCAACCGCCCGCTCGCCGGCAACTGCACGATCAACGACCACATCCTCGACGGGGAGCGGTGGTCGAACCACGGCGAGTTCGTGACGCACGTGAACGAGGTCGTGGACCAGCTCGTCGCGGCTGGAGTGATCCCGTCGGACCAGCGGGGGTCCATCGTGTCGGCGGCGGCCCGGTCGCGCGTCGGCAAGTGACGAAGTAGCACGGGAGCCTCCGTGGGCGCCGCGCGCCGTGACGTCGGACGATCGGCGCCCACGGAGGTTCCGCTGGATGAGAGTGAGGTGGACAGCCAGTGAGACTCAAGGTCGCGACTCTCGCGGCGCTCGCCCTGGTGGCCGGTCTGTTGACTGCCACCGGCCCGGCGAGCGGCGCTCCGGCGGACGCCCCGCCGATGCCGTTGCCCAATCCGAAGGTGCATCCGATCCAGGTCACCGGCCCCGCTGCCGAGCGGCTGAATTTGATCATTCTCGGTGACGGCTACCAGTGGGACCAGCAGTCGCTGTTCCTGAAGGACGTGGACCGCAACCTGGCCGTCATGTGGGCGACGGAACCGTTCCGAACCTATCGCGACTACATCAACGTGTACGCGGTGGAGATCGCCTCGATCGACCACGGCGTCCGGTGCGACCCGGACGGCCGGGTACGCCACCCGGACGGCACGATCCGGGACACCGGCCAGCGTGAGGGCCCGATCGACGCCAAGAACACCGCGCTGCGGATGATCTACCAGAACGGCTGCAACGACCCGCTGTCGCGCGGCACCGTCTACGGCGGTGCGCCGGTGAACTGCGCGAGCTACGCCGCCTACTACCCGGCCGGGGTCAACCCGTGCGAGACCGGCACCCAGGCGCACAACCGGATCATCGACACCTACGTGGCACCGGTACTGGGCATTCCCCGTACCGCGCAGAACGTGCAGACCTTGGCGATCTTCAACACGTTCACGTACGGCGGGATCGGTGGCACCAACGCGACGACCTCCGGCGGCTCCCCGCAGGGTCCGCTGATCTCGCTGCACGAGATCGGCCACTCCCTCGGCACGCTGGTCGACGAGTACCCGTACTCCTCCCGTGACGTGGTGCGGCCCTGCTACACCGGCGGCGAGCCCAGCAGCTTCCACCACACCACCTACAGCGATCCGCGGAAGATGGTCGAGGACCAGCAGAAGTGGTGGCGCTGGGTCGGCGAGGAGAGCCTCTCCGGCGGCACGATCGGGACGCACGAGGGCGGCGGCATGTATCCGTGCGGCCAGCGCCGACCGAGCGAGCACTCGATGATGCGCTGGATCGGGTTCGATTTCGACCAGATCGGCCTCGAGCACATGGTCGCCCGGGTGACCGGTATGCGCAACTCCGGGCAGATGAACGTCCGGCACACCCCGCTGGGCACGGTGCCGTCCGACGGCGTGCTGTGGGTGGAGACCGGGCAGCCGCGCTACCACGAGTTGCAGGTCACCTGGCGCATCGGTGGCCCGGACGGCACCGTGCTCGACACGCACAACAGCCGCGACCTCGACCTCGGCGAGCTGGACCTGCCCGCCGGGACCGTGGTGCACGTCGAGGTGCGGGACCCGGTCGGGCCGGACGGCATCGACTGGGTCCGTAACCCGTCGACCGGCAACACGGCCACGAACTCCGGCTACAACGGTCCGCGGTTCGTGCAGACCCGGCAGTGGACGGTGGGTGAGGCGAAGGCGGCACCGTCGGCGCCGGCCGCGACCATCACCGGCTCCACGCCGAACACTCAGCCGGTCGCCGGCGACGAGGTGGTCTACGTGCGGACCAACCACCCGAGCGATCGGATCGTCGAGGTGGCCTGGTCGCTCGACGGCAGGGTGCTGCCGAACCCGCACAACAGCCGTAACCTCGACCTCGGCGCGTTGGACCTGGCGCCGGGCACCCACAAGCTGGCCGCCACGGTGACCGATCCGGCGGATCCGGGTGGCGTCTCGGACCGGATCGACTGGACCGTTGACAACGCGATGCCGACGGCGCCGCGCACCCTGTCGGCGCCGCTGACCCGGCTCGCGGGCAGCATGGAGCACCCGGTGTACTTCGACGGCTGGGACATGTGGCTAAACCCGCAGGACGACCACACCGGGTACGCCGAGGACCGTTACGTCGTCGGTCAGCTCCGGCTGGACAAGGACGGCTGGTTCAACTACTTCGGGTTCCCGGAGCAGCCGATGCCCGAATCGCCGTTCCAGTTCCGTCACTCGGGCACCACCGTCAAGGCGCTGACGTACGGCAACCTCGGTACCGGCGGCCTGTCGAAGGCAGCGTTCGAGCAGACCCTGCCGGACGACCACCCGGGCGGCGGGTTCGTGCCGGGCTTCGGCACGCACCTGGTCGAGCACCGGGCCATCGACGCGGCCGGCAACGTCGGCGCGCCGAGCGCCTACCGGGCCACCGTGCTGCCGGGCTCGTCGCCCGACTGCACGAGGACGCTGACCGGCCCGCAGCCACGGGTGGTGGCCAACGAGGGGGTGACCTGCCTCAAGGGCGCCCAGGTGGCCGGTGGGGTGTCGGTGCGTCCCGGCGCTTCGCTGGTGGTCAGCGACAGCTCGATCGGCGGCGGGTTGACGGCGACCGGCGCCCAGGCGGTGCAGCTGTTCGGCAGCACGGTGAACGGCAGCTCCCGGATCACCGGAACCACCCGGGACGTGACGATCGCGGGCAGCACCTTCAACGGCTCGCTCACCCTGTCGGACAACGTGCAGGTGACCGCCAACGAGCGGTTCAGCCGGCTGGCCGGCGCCTACGGGCCGATCCTGGTCGGTAGCCGGGTCGACGGATCGCTGACCTGCACCGGCAACAGCGTGGCGGTCAAGGACTTCGGCGCACCGAACACGGTCAACGGTGCCAAGGGCGGTGACTGCGCCGCTCTGTAGCGCACCCTCGTCGCAAATGGAACGCGTGGTGGGCCGGGCCCCGTACCGGTGAGTCCTGGGTCATTCCAGTCTCCGCCGGTGCGCTCCTGCTC
>NZ_JBEYER010000135.1:0-15409 GCF_040634005.1 Micromonospora sp. NPDC007271 | reverse complement strand
ATCGAGTTCATGACCAAAGCTCCATTCGGGGGTTGGCGCACACAGCCCATGAGGGATGGACCGGGCACGCAAGCACCGTCAGGCGCTCAAAACAAGGGGGAAAGTCTCCGGGGGGATCCAGCGGCTCGCGGGGCGGGGGATCGCCTCTTCGCGGCGCCGGGACCATGTGTAACGACCGACGGCCCGCCAACATTCCGGGCCCGCCCCCGCGCTCACCGGTGGGGGCTTCCTCGGCCGTTCACTGGTGTTCAACGACCCCCGGCCGCCCGCCATTCCGGCCGGCGGATGCCACCGGCCACACCCACAAACGGGACATACGCACCACCGGGCCCGGACAGCCGAACACGCACCCCGGCTGATCCACTCCATGGGGCGCACACCGCGGTATCCGGCACCCCGGATACCGCAACATCCCGTACGCGGAGTTGATCACGAGGCTGCGGACGGCGTAGGTGGACCCGGTGAGTGGGCCGGAGGGCCGCGTGACCTGGCACACATACGATACGGACCGGTTCCGTATCGAATCCCTGTCACTTACGCTCAGGTCCGTTACGAGTCTGGCTCGTATCGTAATTCGACGCGGGCGAACCGGGGGGAGAACCGAGATGGAACCGCACGAGAACACCGGACATCCGAGGAGGTGGGCGATCCTGGGGGTGCTGGTGATCAGCCTCCTCGTGGTCGTCCTCGACAACACCATCCTCAATGTCGCTCTGCGTACCCTCGCCGACCCGGTGCACGGGCTCGGGGCCAGCCAGGGCGAGCTGGAGTGGGCGATCAACTCTTACACGCTGGTCTTCGCCGGCCTGCTGTTCACCTTCGGTGTCCTGGGCGACCGCCTCGGGCGCAAGCGGTTCCTGCTGGTCGGCCTGGCGTTGTTCGGGCTGGCGTCGCTGCTGTCGGCGTACGCCCAGGACCCGGCGCAGCTGATCGGCACCCGCGCCCTGATGGGCGTCGGCGGTGCGGCCATCATGCCGGTGACGCTCTCGATCATCTCCAACGTCTTCGACCCCCGGGAGCGGGCCCGGGCGATCGGTGTGTGGGCCGGCGCGGTCGGCCTGGCCGTGGCGATCGGCCCGGTCCTCGGGGGCGCCCTGCTGGAGCACTACTGGTGGGGCTCGGTCTTCCTGATCAACGTCCCGGTGGTGGTGCTCGGCCTGGTGCTGGTCGCCACGCTGGTGCCGGAGTCCCGCGACCCGAAGCCCGGCCGGGTGGACCTGCCCGGCGTGCTGCTGTCCGTGGTCGGCCTGGTCGCCCTCACCTACGGCATCATCGACGGCGGCGAGCACGGCTTCGGCCGGCTGCCGGTCTGGGCCGCGATCATCGGCGGCGTCGCGGTGCTGGCCTGGTTCGTGGCCCACGAGCTGCGCAGCGACCACCCGTCGCTGGACGTCCGGCTGTTCCGGGTGCCCCGGTTCGCCGCCCCGGTGGCGATGGTCGGGCTGGTCTTCTTCGCCGCGATGGGCGTGATGTTCTTCGGCGCCTTCTACCTCCAGCTGGTTCGCGGCTACAGCCCGCTGGAGAGCGGCCTGCTCTTCCTGCCGTTCGCGGTCGCCCAGCTGATCTTCGCCCCGCGCAGCGCCGCCATGGTCCGCCGCTACGGCGGTCGGGCGGTCTCCGCGGTCGGGCTGCTGCTCACCGCCGCCGCGCTCGGCGTGTTCGTCCTCATCGACGCGGACACGCCGATCTGGATCTTCTCGGCGCTGGGCTTCCTCCAGGGCGCCGGGATGGCCAACATCATGCCGCCGGCCACCGAGTCGATCATGTCGGCGCTGCCCCGGGAGAAGGCCGGCGTCGGTTCGGCGGTGAGCAACACCGTCCGCCAGGTCGCCGGCGCGCTCGGCGTGGCGGTGCTCGGTTCGGTGCTCTCCGCGGTCTACCGGGGCGACGTCGCCTCGGCGCTGGCCGGCCTGCCCGACCCGGCCCGGGCCGCGGCCGAGGAGTCGATCTCCGGTGCGTACGCGGTGGCGGCGCAGCTCGGCCCGGCGGCGCCGCAGCTGATCGCGGCGGCCAACGACTCGTTCGTCTCGGCCATGCACTGGGCCGCGGCGGTCTCCGCGCTGGTGGCCGCGCTCGGCATCGTCATCGTGCTCCGCTGGATGCCAGGCCGCCCGGTGCCGGCCCTGGCCGAGGCCCGACCGGCCGAGCCGGAGTTGGCCGGGACCCAGTAGGTTCGGCGACAATGTCCGACATGAGTTCCACCGCCGATGCTCCGCGGTCGCCCGGTCGACCGCGGAGCATCCGCGCGGACGAGGCGATCGTGCAGGCCACCCTGGACCTGCTCGCCGAGGGCAACACGATCGAGGCGCTCTCCATCGAGGCGATCGCCGCTCGGGCCGGCGTGGGCAAGGCCACCATCTACCGCCGCTGGCCGGGCAAGGACGCCCTGCTGCTCGACGCGCTGCGCACCCTCAAGGGGGTCGTACCGCAGCCCACCGGCCACTCCGTCCGGGACGACCTGGTGCTGCTCGTCGGCGCGGTCGGCCACAACATCGACCCCCGGGCCGCCAAGATCATGCCGTGTCTGGTGCCTGAGGTGAACCGGAGCCCGGACCATTACCAGCTCTACCAGAACATCATCGAGCCCCGCCGGAAGCTGATGCGTGAGGTGCTCCGACGCGGCGTGGCCAACGGGGAGCTGCGGGCCGACCTGGACATCGAGCTGGCCATGGCGCTGCTCACCGGCCCGATGCTGATCCAGCGGATGCTGCGCTGGCACCCCGAGCTGGACGAGAAGATCCTGCCGGAGCGGATCGTCGACGCCGCCCTGGACGGCCTCCGCGCCCGTTGACCGGCGCCCCGCCCCGCCCCGCTCCGCGGCAAGATATTGGTAGCTATCGCCCCTCCGAGGGCCGGCACCTACCAAGATCTGCAAGCCCGTCCGCCGGGTGCCGTGGGTCAGGTGGTGGGGGTGCGTAGGCGGTGCAGGCGGAGCGCGAGTTGCACCTCCAGGGCGCGCTCCGGCTTCTGCCAGTCGGCGCCCAGCAGCTGCCCGACCCGCTCCAACCGCTGCGTGACCGTGTTGACGTGCACGTGCAGCAGCTCCGCCGCCCGGGCCAGGCTGCCGCCCATCCCGAAGTACGCCTCCAGCGTCTTGACCAGCGCGGTGCCGCGCCGGGCGTCGTAGTCCACCACCGGCCCGACGGTGGCGGTGAGGAACCGGGCCACGTCCCGGTCGCCCGAGTCGCCGACCGCACCCAGCAGCAGCCCCACGAAGCCCAACTCGGCGGTGCTCGCGCCCTGCCCGGCCCGGCCCAGCGCGCCCAGCGCGGTCAGGCAGCGTTCCGCCTCGGCGAAGGCGGCGGCGAGCGACGCCGGCCCCGTCGACGGCCCGCTCGCCCCGGCGGTCACCGGCCGGCCGGTCACCCGCGACAGGTCCCGGGCCACCGCGCGCGCCGCGCCGCCGGCGTCCTTGCCGGGCAGCATCAGCACCACCCGGCCGTCCCGCGCCGCCGCCAGTCCGCCCCGGGTCGAGGCGTACGTGGTGGCCCAGGAGAGCACCCGCTGCCGGGCCGAACCGGTCGCGGCGATCGCGTCGTCGCCGACCGCCACCAGCACGTGCGGCGCGTCCAGGTCCACGCCGAGGCGGCGGGCCCGGCTGCGCAGCGCGTCCGTGTCCCGCAGCGGCCGGGCGATCAGGTCGTCCAGCAGTTCGCCCCGGACCCGTCCCTCCGCCTCCGCCACCGTCCGGCGGAACAGCAGCAGCAACGCGGTCACCAGCGCGGCCCGCTCCAGGATCCGCTGGTCGGCGTCGACCAGTTCACCGTCCGGGCGCAGCACCAGCGCGCCCAGGTTCTCCGCGCCGGCCACCACCGCGGCGTACCAGAGCGGACCCCGGCGGACGCTGCGCCCCTCGGTCCGGGACGCGGCCACGGCCTCCACCATGTCCGCCCGGTCCGGCTCCTCGATCTCGCCCACCCGGGCCAGCCGCCGCCCCTCGGCGTCCAGCGCCAGTAACGCCCCGCCGAGCACCTCGGTGACCGCCGCCGCCACGTCCTCCATCCCGCCACCGCGCACCACCAGGGCGGTCATCCGGTCGTGGGCG
The DNA here is from genome assembly GCF_040634005.1 of Micromonospora sp. NPDC007271. Taxonomy (NCBI): domain Bacteria; kingdom Bacillati; phylum Actinomycetota; class Actinomycetes; order Micromonosporales; family Micromonosporaceae; genus Micromonospora; species Micromonospora sp. NPDC007271. The sequence continues at coordinate 11,364 of NZ_JBEYER010000135.1, read as the reverse complement.
GCGGCCGCCCGCTCCACCGAGCTGCTGTGCGCCCGGATCGTGCTGTTCGCCGCCGACAGCTCCGCCAGCGCCGAGCGGGTCTCCGCCAGCAGCCGGGCGGTGTCGATCGCCACCGCCGCGTGCGCCGCGAGCGAGACCAGCAGCGACACCTCCTCCCGGGCGAACGGCCGGGCCGACCGGTTGGCCGCGTAGAGCACGCCGATCACGCTCGACCCGAGCCGCAGCGGCACGCCGAGGATGGCCACCAGGCCCTCCTCGCCCACCCCGGCGTCGATCTCCCCGGTGTGGCGGAACCGGTCGTCCTCCGGATAGTTCGCGGTCACGTACGGCGTGCCCGTCTGGGCCACCAGCCCGCCCAAGCCGTCGCCCATCTCCAGCCGCAGCCGCTGGAACCGGGCCGAGATCGAGCCGTCGGTGACCCGCATGTAGGTGTCGCCGCGCTCGTCGTCGTTGAGCGTCATGTACGCCACGTCCGTGCCGAGCAGGATCCGGGCCCGGTGCACGATCGCCCGCAGCACGTCGTCCAGGTCGCGCAGCCCGGCCAGGTCGCTGGCGGTGTCGTACAGCCCGGAGAGCTCGATCTCCCGGCGGCGCCGGCGCTCCAGCAGCGCGCGGACCCGCAGCGCCACCACCTTCGCCTGCTCCAGCTCGGCCAGCCGCTCGGCCGGCAGGCCGGCGGCGCGGGCCGCGACCAGCGGCCCTTCGAACTCGACCGCGGCGGCCTCCCGGGCCAACAGCTCGAGGAACTCGACCGGCGACGACATGACCGACATTGTGCGGGGCGCCACTAGTTCGCCGTCCAGCCCCCGTCGAGGGCGATCGAGGCGCCGGTGATGAACGCGGCCGGCGGCGAGCAGAGGTACGCGACCAACTCGGCCACCTCCTCCGGCTCGATCAGCCGCTTGATCGCCGCCCGGGCCAGCATGATCTTCTCGATCACCTCGTCCTCGCCGATGCCGTGCGTGGCCGCCTGGTCGGCGATCTGGCTCTCCACCAGCGCGGTCCGCACGTACGCCGGGTTGATGCAGTTGGCGGTCACGCCGTGCGCGGCGCCCTCCAGCGCCACCACCTTCGACAGCCCTTCCAGCGCGTGCTTCGCCGACACGTACGCCGCCTTGTACGGCGAGGCGCGCAGCCCGTGCACCGAGGAGATGTTGACGATCCGGCCCCAGCCCCGCGCGTACATGTGCGGCAGGGCCCGCCGGATCAACAGGAACGGCGCCTCCACCATCACCCGCTGGAGGTACTCGAAGCGCTCGACGGGGAACTCCGGCACCGGCGCGACGTGCTGCAGGCCGGCGTTGTTGACCACGATGTCCACGGCGGCGTCGAGCCGGTCCACCGCCGCCACGTCGGCCAGGTCGATGCCCTCGGCCCGGCCGCCCGCCTCGGCGGCCACCGCCTTCGCCGCCTCCACGTTGCGGTCCACCACCAGCACCGTCGCGCCGGCCGCCGCCAGACGCAGGGCGCAGGCCCGTCCGATGCCGCTGCCACCACCGGTCACCAGGGCGCTACGACCGGAGAGGTCGAGGCGTACGACGTGGGGGACCGCCACGGGTTCTGCCGTCATGGCGCAAGAAGTTACGAGCTGTGTGGCCGGCGGCACATGGGGCCACGACACATACTCGGTGGCTGTTCTGTGTGGGCTCGGCGGGCCGTCCGAGCCCGGCCCGGCGCGGTGCCGGTGGGCCCGCCCCGGCGACCCTGCCGGAGGGCCGTGGCAACGGTAGGCCCCGGGCGGGCGTGTCCCGCCCGGCGGCGTACGCCGGCATCAGTAGAGTGTCGAACACACGTACTGCTGGCGGTCTGGGGAGGAGGCGGCGTGCGGGTGCTCGGCGTCGACCCGGGGCTGACCCGGTGTGGGGTCGGCGTGGTCGAGGGCGTGCCGGGCCGTCCCTGCACCCTGGTCGCCTACTACGTCGTCCACACCGATCCGGAGGACGACCTGCCGCTGCGCCTGCTGCACCTGGACCGCTCGCTCACCGACCTGGTCGCCGAGCACCGGCCGGACGCCGTGGCCGTGGAGCGGGTGTTCAGCCAGCACAACGTCCGCACGGTGATGGGCACGGCCCAGGCCAGTGGGATCGCCGTGCTGGCCGGGGCGCGGGCCGGGCTGCCGGTGCAGACGTACACCCCGAGCGAGGTCAAGGCGGCGGTGACCGGTTCCGGTCAGGCCGACAAGGCACAGATGACCATGATGGTCACCCGGCTGCTGCGGCTGCCCGAGCCGCCGCGGCCCGCCGACGCCGCCGACGCCCTGGCCCTGGCCATCTGCCATGTCTGGCGCGGCGGCACCCGGTCGAAGCTGGCCGCCGCGGCCGAGCGGGCACGAGGAGGAAGAACGCGATGATCGCCAGCGTGCGCGGCACGGTGACCGCGACCGGTCCGGACCACGCGGTGGTGGAGGTGGGCGGCATCGGCCTGGCGGTGCAGTGCGCGCCGGGCACCCTCGCCGAGCTGCGGGTCGGCCAGCCGGCCAGGCTCGCCACGAGCCTGGTCGTCCGGGAGGACTCGCTCACCCTCTACGGTTTCGCCGACGACGACGCCAAGCAGCTGTTCGAGCTGCTCCAGACCGCCAGCGGGGTCGGGCCCCGGCTGGCCCAGGCGGTGCTCGCCGTGCACACCCCGGACGCGGTGCGCAAGGCCATCGCCAACGCCGACACCGCCGCGTTGACCCGGGTGCCCGGCATCGGCAAGAAGGGCGCCGAGCGGCTCGTCCTCGAGTTGCGCGACCGGATCGGCCCGGTGCCGGTCGGGCCGGACGGCGCCGCCGGGGTCACCGCGGGCGCCTGGCCCGAGCAGGTGCGCCAGGCCCTGGTCGGGCTCGGCTGGACGGCTGCCCAGGCCGACCAGGCCGTGGCCGCGGTCGCCGAGACCGTCGACGGGCCGACTCCGCCCGTGCCGGTCCTGCTCAAGCAGGCCATCCGACTCCTGGGCCGCACCCGATGACGGGGGAGAACCTGGTCTCGGCGTACGTCAGCGACGCGGAACGGGACGCGGAGGCCAGCGTCCGGCCGAAGCGCCTGGAGGAGTTCATCGCCCAGCACCGGGTCCGTGACCAGCTCGACCTGCTGCTCAAGGGCGCGATGCGGCGCGGTTCCCCGCCCGACCACATCCTCTTGTCAGGGCCGCCCGGCTTGGGTAAGACCACCCTGGCCAACATTGTCGCGGCCGAGCTGGGCTCGGGGATCCGGGTGACCAGCGGCCCGGCGATCGAGCGCTCCGGCGACCTGGCCGCCATCCTGACCAGCCTCGCCGAGGGCGACGTCCTGTTCATCGACGAGATCCACCGGATCGCCCGGCCCGCGGAGGAACTGCTCTACAGCGCGATGGAGGACTTCCGGGTCGACGTGGTGGTGGGCAAGGGCCCGGGGGCCACCGCCATCCCGCTGGACGTGGAGCCGTTCACGCTGGTCGGCGCGACCACCCGCTCGGGCCTGCTCACCGGGCCGATGCGGGACCGGTTCGGCTTCGTCGCCCACCTCGACTTCTACACCCCGGCCGAGCTGGAGGTGCTGCTGCGCCGCTCGGCCCGGATCCTCGGCGTGCCGATCACCGACGAGGGCGCGGCCGAGATCGCCGGCCGGTCCCGGGGCACCCCGCGCATCGCCAACCGGCTGCTGCGCCGGGTCCGGGACTTCGCCGAGGTCCGGGCCGACGGGGTGGTCACCCTGGAGACCGCCCGGGCCGCCCTCACCGTGTACGACGTCGACGGGCTCGGGCTGGACCGGCTGGACCGGGCGGTGCTCACCGCGCTGGTCGACTCGTTCCGGGGCGGCCCGGTCGGCCTCTCGACCCTGGCGGTGGCGGTGGGGGAGCAGCCGGACACGGTCGAGGAGGTCTGCGAGCCGTTCCTCGTGCGGGCCGGCCTGTTGGCCCGTACGCCCCGGGGGCGGGTGGCCACCGAGGCCGCCTGGCACCACCTGGGGCGTACGCCGCCGAATGGTACATTTGGCACCGATGCCCCCGCCGTGCCCGATCTTTTCTCCGCCCAGGCCGATCAGCCGTGATCTGAACGTGATCTGCACCGCATTCGGTCTTCTCAGGCGCAGGGATTAGACTTCGCCGCGGTTTGTACAGGACGTAAGAATCCGCCTCCGCTCCGGCGCCCTCGGCCCGGCACGGAGACCAATGGGAAGGTCAGCACCTTGTTCTACGCAGCAGCGGGTGGTGGGGGAGCCGGCGGCCTGACGCCGATCCTGATGATCGCTCTGCTCTTCGGCGTCATGTACTTCATGATGATCCGCCCCCAGCAGAAGCGCCGCCGGGAGGCCGCGCAGATGCAGTCCGCGCTCGCCCCGGGCGACGAGGTGGTCACCATCGGCGGGCTCTACGGCACGGTGACCGGCGTGGACGACGAGACCGTCCACCTGGAGGTCGCGCCGGGCGTCCAGACCCGGTACGCGCGCCCGGCGATCGCCCGGGTGGTCAAGCAGGCCGAGCGCCCCGAGACGATCGAGTCGGTCACCGAGGACGCGGAGCCGGTCAAGGAATGACCGTCGGCCCCGGACGGGGCAGCGGAATCATTGCCACAAGTGGATAGTTGGGTCGGCGTCCGACGCCGGCACGCGGGGAATTTCGTTCGGCGCCGCCGCGTCGTCACCCTCTGGGGCGTGTCGGCCGGCGGCGCCGGCTCGTCGGAGCAGTCGGGCGGACACCCCCGGCCCGATATTCGTCGCCGCTGCCCAGCGGCGCGACCGTACAGGGAGACAGGACAGCCGTGGCACCACCACCTCAGGGACAGATGCGCCCCGGACGGCAGCTCGCCGTGCTCGGGCTCATCTTCGTCGTCCTCTATCTTTTGGTGTTCTTCTCGGGCGGCGCCAGCGGTGGCTGGAAGGATCGGCTGGAGCCCCGGCTCGGCCTGGACCTGGTCGGCGGCACCCGGCTGACGCTCGAGGCCACCAACAGCGTGGACGGCAAGCCCCCGACGGCCGCCAACCTCGAGGAGGCCCGCCAGATCATCGAGAACCGAGTCAACGCCTACGGCGTGGCCGAGGCTGAGGTGGTCACCGAGGGCAACCGCAACATCGTCGTCTCCCTGCCCGGTCAGAACCGGGATCTGACCGACATCGGCAGCGCCGCCGAGCTGCGCTTCCGCAAGGTCCTCAAGGCCACCGACGGTAGCGGCGCCACAGTCGCCCCGGCCCCGAGCGGCAGCGCCACTCCGGCCCCGTCCGGCAGCGCCAGCCCGGCCCCGTCGGGCAGCGCCGCGCCGAAGCCGTCCGGCAGCGCCGCGCCGAAGGCCACCGCGTCGCCGAGCACCGGCGGGCAGGGCGGCATGGCCCCGACGCCGAGCGCCAGCGCCGCCGCGCCGACCCCGTCGGCCTCCCCAAGTGCCGCCGCGCCGAGCCCGAGCGCGAGCGCCGAGCCGGTGTCGCAGACCGTCGAGGAGCAGCGCAAGGCCGTCGAGCAGAAGGTCGGCCCGGACGCCTGGGCCGCCGCCGCCGGCCTGAAGGCCCCCGCCGACGTCAGCGCCGACCCGGGGCTGGCCGAGAAGCTCAAGCCGTTCGGCACCCTCTCCCCGCAGGAGATCGCGGTGCTGCCGGTCGACATGCAGTTCAACGTCCCGACCATCACCTGCGCCCAGCTCGACAAGCGGCCGCCGGCGTCGATCAAGCAGGAGAAGCAGCAGGCCGTCGCCTGTGAGGCCAGCGCCAAGTACCTGCTGGACGTGGCGAAGGTGGTCGGCACCGACGTCAAGAACGCGTCCGCCCAGCTCGACGAGGCCAGCGCCTGGGTGGTGAGCCTGAACTTCACCAACAAGGGCCAGGAGAAGTGGACCGCGCTGACCCGCGAGTCGTTCACCAACGAGGGCCAGGCCTGCGACCAGACCGCGCTCGGCAACGACGGCAAGTGCCGGGTCGCCGTGGTGCTGGACAACGAGATCATCTCGTCGCCGGAGATCCAGGCCGTGCTGACCGGCGACTCGCAGATCAGCGGCAACTTCGACAGCGAGTCCGCCAACCAGCTGGCCAGCCAGCTGCGCTACGGCGCCCTGCCGGTGACCTTCAACCAGGCGGAGGCGCAGAACGTCACCGCTACCCTGGGCGACAGCCACCTCAAGGCGGGCCTGCTCGCGGCCGGCATCGGCATGCTGCTGGTCATCATCTACTCGTTCTTCTACTACCGGCTGCTCGGCTCGGTCATCTTCCTCAGCCTGGTGCTCTCCGGCCTGCTGGTCTTCGGCTCCCTGGTGGTGCTCGGCCGGTCGATCGGCTTCACCCTCACCCTCGCCGGCCTCGCCGGCATGATCGTCTCGCTCGGTGTGGCGGCGGACTCGTTCGTCATCTATTTCGAGCGGCTCAAGGACGAGATCCGGGAGGGGCGCAGCCCACGCAGCGCGGTGCCGCGGGCGTGGATCCGGGCCCGCCGGACGATCATCTCGGCGAACGCCATCACCCTGATGTCCGCCGTGGTGCTCTACATCGTCTCGGTCGGCGCGGTGAAGGGCTTCGCCTTCGCCCTCGGCCTGGCGACGGTCCTCGACCTGGTCGTCGTCTTCCTCTTCCGTCACCCGATCATGACGATGTTCGCCCGGACCCGGGCGTTCCTGTCCCCGCGGGTCAGCGGTCTCGGCCGGGCCCTGCCGGCCCGGTCGGCCGAGCAGGCCACCGCCCGCAACCCGCGCGTCAAGGAGGCCTGAGATGGCAAAGAGTGGTCTGGCGTCCCGGCTTTACCGGGGCGAGGCCGATCTCAACATCGTCGGCCGGCGCAAGCTGTGGTTCGCCGTCGCGGGCGCGCTGGTGCTCGTCGCCGTGCTCAGCTTCGCGATCAACCGCTTCAGCCTCGGCATCGAGTTCGCCGGCGGCAACTCGTTCCAGGTGCCGGCCAGCGTCGGCACCCTGGACCAGGCCGAGGCGAAGGTCAACGCGGCGCTGGCGGCCAAGGGTGGCGGCGCCGAGGTGGTCACCGCGCAGAAGGTCGGCAGCACCAGCGGCGAGTACTACGAGATGCGCACCCCGCAGCTCAGCGCCGAGCAGGCCAACGCGGTCAAGACCGAGATGGCCCAGGAGTTCGGCATCAACGCCGACCAGATCAGCGGCAGCCAGGTGTCGGAGGCGTGGGGCAGCCAGGTCACCCAGCGGGCGCTGCTCGGCCTGCTGATCTTCCTCGCGGTGGTGGCGATCTATCTGATCGTGCGCTTCGAGTGGCGGATGTCGGTCGCCGCGATCGCCTCGCTGCTCACCAACCTGCTCCTCACCGCCGGCATCTACTCGCTGGTCGGCTTCGAGGTCACCCCGTCGACGATCATCGGTTTCCTCACCATCCTGGGCTTCGCGCTCTACGACGTGGTGGTGGTCTTCGACAAGGTGCAGGAGAACACCCGCGGCATCACCGCGAACAACAACACGACCTATGGCGAGGCGGCCAACCTGGCGCTCAACCAGAGCCTGATGCGGTCGCTGAACACCTCGGTGGTGGCCCTGCTCCCGGTCGGTGGTCTGCTCTTCATCGGTGCCGGCCTGCTCGGCGCCGGCACCCTGAAGGACCTGGGTCTGGTGCTCTTCGTCGGTATGGCGGTGGCGTTCCTGACCTCGATTCTGCTGGCCACCCCGCTGCTGGTGCTGCTCAAGAACCAGGACCTGCGGATCAACGCGCACAACAAGCGGGTGCTGGCTCGCCGGGGCGCCATCGCCCGGGGCGAGGTCATCCCGAAGGGCACGCCGCGGGCCGTGGTGGCCGGCGACGACGTCATCGACGCGGAGGCGGCAGCCCTCGCCGGTGCCGCGCCGAAGGTGGGCGCCCGGCCGACCGGCAAGCGTCCCTCCGGCGCCCGGGGCGGTCGTCCCGGCGGTGGAGGCAACCGGCCGGGCGGGGCCAAGCGCCGCTGACCCGGGGGAAGACCCCGACGGCGGGCAACGCCGCGGACCTGCCCGGGGAGACCCGGTAGGAACCGACCGGACGGCGTCCGTCATGCTGTGCGAGCAGCATGACGGACGCCGTCGTCGTTTCGAAGGGACATGGGACGTACCGTGACGGAGACCCACACCACCGGGGTACGGGGAGACAGCGGCCCGGAGGTCGCCCGGCTGGTCGCCAGCCGGGTGCTGGACGTGCCGGACTTCCCCCAGCCCGGGGTCATGTTCAAGGACCTGATGCCGCTCTTCGCCGACGGTGACGTCTTCCGGCAGGTGATCGACGGGATCATCGCGTACCACGGGCGGGACTCGTTCGACACGGTGGCCGGCATCGAGGCGCGGGGCTTCGTGCTCGCCGCCGCCATCGCGTACGCCAGCGGGGTCGGGGTGGTGCCGGTGCGCAAGGCCGGCAAGCTGCCCCGTGCCACGCACACCGCCTCCTACGCGCTGGAGTACGGCGAGGCGACCCTCGAGGTGCACCAGGACGCGTTCACCGCCGGTCACCGGGTCCTGGTGGTGGACGACGTGCTCGCCACCGGCGGCACCGCCGAGGCCACCCTCGACCTGGTCGAGCGGGCCGGCGGCACGGTCACCGGCTTCACCGTCCTGCTGGAGCTGGGTTTTCTCAAGGGCCGGGAGCGGCTCGCCCCGCGTCCGATCCATGCCCTGCTGACCGTTTGAGCCGCTGGCCGGCCGGACCGGCCCGGTGGGGTCCGTCCGGCTGAGGCGCGGCGTACCCTGCGTGCGGGTAGCATTGCCCTTTGCTGACCGGGCGGGTGACCGCCCGGCGGCGCGACGACCGGCCCGACGGCCGGCGCGGCGCGCGGCGCCGCCGGGACCGCGAGGTCCCCGGCGGCCCGGCGTGGACCACGTCGTCGGGGCGGGTGGCGCGGAACAAGGCCGGCCCTCGGGCCGGTTGAACAGAACGTCGGCCGGATGGCCGGCGCACCCCGGCGAGCGGTGAGGAGGCCGGTGTCCCACGATGTCGCCCCTCCGGTGGAGGGCACGGTGCACCCGACAGGCGACGCGGACGGCTCGGTGAGCGGGCAGGGCGGCAACCCGCCGGCCCGGGTGACCGGCTCCGGCAGCGGGCCCGACGCCAGGGCGGACGGCGGAGCGCCGTCCGGCGGGGCGGTCGTGGTGCCGTTGCGGGCGGACGGCGCGGGGGAGCCGTCCCCCGGCGGTGGCTTTGCCCTCGCCAGCGCCCCGACCGGCCGGCGGGTACGCGCCCGGCTGGCCCGGTTCAACGCGCCGTGGCAGACCTCCCAGGTCAGCGAGGTGCTGGAGCCGCTGATCTCCACCCACCGGGAGAACCATCCCAAGGCTGACGCCCGGCTGCTGCAGCGGGCGTTCGACACCGCCGCCCGCTGGCACTCGGGTCAGTACCGCAAGTCGGGTGACCCGTACATCACCCACCCCCTGGCTGTGGCGACCATCCTGGCCAACCTGGGGATGGACACCACCACCCTGGTCGCGGCGCTGCTGCACGACACGATCGAGGACACCGAGTACACCCTCGACCAGATGCGCGCCGACTTCGGGGGCGAGGTGGCCCTGCTGGTCGACGGCGTCACCAAGCTCGACAAGGTCAAGCTGGGTGACGCGGCCAAGGCGGAGACCATCCGCAAGATGGTGGTCGCCATGGCCAAGGACCCGCGGGTCCTGGTGATCAAGCTGGCGGACCGGCTGCACAACATGCGTACCCTCACCTTCCTGCCCCGCCCCAAGCAGGAGCAGAAGGCCAAGGAGACGCTGGAGATCCTCGCCCCGCTGGCGCACCGCCTCGGCATGAACACGATCAAGTGGGAGCTGGAGGACCTGGCCTTCGGCACCCTCTTCCCGAAGCGGTTCGAGGAGATCAACCGCCTGATCGGGGAGCACCAGCCGCAGCGGGAGGCGCTGCTGCGCCAGGTGACCCAGAAGGTGGGCACCGACCTGAAGGCCGCCAAGATCAAGGCGGAGGTCACCGGACGGCCGAAGCACCTCTACTCGATCTATCAGAAGATGATCGTGCGGGGGCGCGACTTCAACGACATCTACGACCTGGTCGGGGTGCGGATCCTGGTCGACACGGTGCGGGACTGCTACGCGGCGCTGGGCGTCATCCACGCCAACTGGCAGCCGGTGCCGGGCCGGTTCAAGGACTACATCGCCATGCCCAAGTTCAACATGTACCAGTCGTTGCACACGACGGTCATCGGGCCCACCGGCAAGCCGGTGGAGATGCAGATCCGCACCTACGCCATGCACCGCACGGCCGAGTTCGGCATCGCCGCGCACTGGAAGTACAAGGAGCAGAAGGGCACCCAGATCGTCGGCCCGCCGGCGCACATCGACGAGATGACCTGGCTGCGCCAACTGCTGGACTGGCAGCGGGAGGCGGCCGACCCGAGCGAGTTCCTCGACGCGCTGCGGTTCGACCTGTCCAGCCAGGAGGTGTACGTCTTCACCCCGAAGGGCGACGTCATCCCGCTGCCGACCGGGTCGACGCCGGTGGACTTCGCGTACGCGGTGCACACCGAGGTCGGGCACAAGTGCATCGGCGCCCGGGTCAACGGCAAGCTGGTGCCGCTGGAATCGACGCTGTCCAACGGCGACGTGATCGAGATCTTCACCTCGAAGTCCGACACCGCCGGCCCGACCCAGGACTGGCTCGGGTTCGTCAAGAGCCCGCGCGCCCGCACCAAGATCCGCCAGTACTTCAACAAGGAGCGGCGCGAGGAGGCGATCGAGGCCGGCAAGGACTCGATCGTCAAGGCGATGCGCAAGCAGGGCATGCCCCTGCAGCGGATGCTCACCCCGGACGCGCTGATGGCGATCGCCCGGGACCTGCACCTGGCCGACGTCGCCTCGCTGTACGCGGCAGTCGGCGACAGCCAGGTCTCCGCCCAGTCGGTCGTGCAGAAGCTGATGGCCACGTACGGCGGCGAGGAGGGCGCGGCGGAGGACATCGCCGAGACCGCCGTCGCCACCCGGCCGCCGCGCAGCCGGCAGAGCAGCAGCGATCCGGGTGTCGTGGTGCGGGGTGTCAGCGACGTCTGGATCAAGCTGGCCCGCTGCTGCACGCCGGTGCCGCCGGACGCCGTCTTCGGCTTCGTCACCCGCTCCGGTGGGGTGAGCGTGCACCGCGACGACTGCGCCAACGCAGAGGACCTCAAGGCGCAGAGCGAGCGGGTGGTCGAGGTGAGCTGGAAGCTCACCTCCGCGTCGACCTTCCTGGTCGCCATCCAGGTGGAGGCCCTCGACCGGCACAAGCTCCTCGCCGACGTCACCCGGGTGCTCTCCGACGAGCGGGTCAACATCCTCTCCGCCACCGTCACCACCACCCGGGACCGGGTGGCGGTGAGCCGGTTCAGCTTCGAGATGGCCGACCCGAAGCACCTGGGGCACCTGCTGGCCGCCGTCCGCAAGGTCGACGGCGTCTTCGACGCGTACCGGGTCACCTCCCCATGGAGAGCCCGAAGAGCACCACGAACAGGAAGAGCGGCAGCCAGGTGACGAT
>NZ_JBEYER010000134.1:0-15546 GCF_040634005.1 Micromonospora sp. NPDC007271 | reverse complement strand
GCGTGCAACGCGTGGAAGCAGCGCTCCTGCACCCGGGCGGCGATCTCCGCGCCGAGCCGCCACGCCCCGTCGGTTTATACGACAAGGAGCCACTGGGTGGCGTCCGGTGACGTGCTGGCTCGACCGCGCCGACGCTGCCGGCAACGAGAGGCCGGGCTGGTTACGGTGCGGTACCGGCAGGAGATACGACATCGCGACGCAGGACGAGCACATCCTCGTGCGCGACGAGGTGTACGGGGATGCCGTCTTCCCTGGACTTTCGGACGGCCATCATGGCGAACATCGAGGCGCGGTGCACGATCTGGCCGTCGCGGACAGCGGCGAGCATCGCCGCGGCCCGTTGCACCGGTATCAGCCCGACCTGCTGCGCGACGGCCAGGAACTCACCGGGCAGGTCGATGAAGTCGTCCGGGCGGCGGCGTACGGGTCGGCAGGTGATGATCACCGTGCCGCCGGGGCGCAGCATCTGGTAGCTGGCGGCCAGGATCGCGGTGAACCCGTCGAGCAGTCCGGACCAGCCGGCGTAGGCGAGGTTGCCGCGTTGTCTGTCGCCGTAGGCGTGGGCGCGTTTGCTGACCCCCGTTGTGGTGGTCCGGACCAGGCCGTGGGCGTGTCGGCCGTAGGGCGGCGAGGTCAGCACGAGTTCGACCTTGCCGACGGCCGAGGCGGGGGCGAGGTCGAGGAGGGCGGTGGCGTCGCCGGTGATGACCTTCGCCGTTCCGGTGGCGCCCTGGGAGCGTGCGAGGGCGACGTTGGCCTCGGCCAGGGCGGTGAACCGCGGTTCGATGTCGACGCCGAGCGCGTGTCGCCCGAGGTGTATGGCCTCCACGAGGGTGGTGCCTGCCCCGACCATCGGGTCGAGCACCAGGTCACCTGGCGCGGTGTAGGAGGCGATGGCGTGCGCGGCGCAGTCCGGCAGCATCTTGCCCGGATGCGTGGAGGTTTCCGGCACGTACCGGCCGCGCCTCTGGTCGCGGGCGGGCCGCTGGCAGGTCAGCCACAGCGAGGTGATCGGTATCGGTTCAGGCACTGCCGTCACCTTCCTGCTGTGCCCTGGTGAGGACCAGGACATCGGTGTGGATCTCCAGCTGCATTTGTCCTCCTCGCGCGTACGGCTGGTTGGCCGCGACGATGTGTTGCAGGTAGGCCAGGCCCGCCTGCTTTGCCGCGGTGACCACGTCGGACGGCAGGGTCGGATCGCCGTGCGCCAGCAGCACCGCCGCGCAGCCGCCCGGTATCAGTGCCGCCCGGCACCGGACGAAGAACTCGACCGGCGCCGCGGCGTCGGGTGCGAGGGGCCATCCGGTGACGATCAGGTTTGCCGGCTGACGACCCCAGCTGGTCGTGCGCGTCGACTGGAGGTGGGTGCGGCGGCGAGCGGCGATGATGGCGTGGGCCAGCTGCGGCCCCTCGGTCAGGTCGATGATCAGGTCGGACGGGTGGGTGAGGTTGTGGACCAGCCGGACGCCCATCGGGTTGGACATGGTCTCGCCCTCGTGTGGGGCGGGTACCGGCCAGACGGTGATCGGCACGGGCGGGTCGCCGGGCACCACGTCCCCGACGGGAACGGGTGCTCTGTGACGGTTGGTATCGGTCATGGGCGTGGTGGCCCCCGGACCGGCGGGCGTACTGACGATCCCCAGTGCGCCACTGACAGGCCGATCGAACCCGCCCCGGCCTGACCGATCCGGTCAGCCCCGCTTTCTGGCAGCAGCGCCAGCGGGCGCGTGGGTGGCCGGCGCAGCGGCGAACCTGACACGACCTGTCTCGGTCTGACAAGCGCTCGTGGTGTCAGGTCGGGCTGTCCCAATCGAGGTCTTGGAGCCTTCGCAGCAGGGCGAAGCGCTCCCCTACGAGGGGGACATCGCCATGGCAACGACCACCCGCACCAGAACGGCCGAGACGGCGTTGACCAGCGCCGAGAAGGCGTTCGAGCTGCTGACCTGCGAACCCGCGCCGCTGGTGTTCGACGCCCGATCGGTGCCGGGCCTGCCGGACACGACGATGCCGCTGAACGAGCTGCGCAACCTGCTGATGTACGGGCGCTACGACAGTGACACCACCGACGAGCTGTGGCGGCAGCTCGCCGGCCACGCCCGCGAACGCGGGCCGGCCTGGATGGTCGGCGCGATCGGCGTGGCGCTGCCCGCGCTGACGCACCTCGCAGCGAAGATCAGCCGCGGCCGCCCACGGCACGCCGACGACGTGGACTCCGAAGTCCTGGCCGGGTTCCTCCACGCGCTGCGCACAGCGGACCTCGCCCCACCCCGACTGTGGCTGCGGCTGTGCTGGGCGGCATGGCGCGCCGGCGCCGCGGTCGTCAAGGCCGACGACGGCGAGGAACTGCCGCTGGACCTGCCCAGCGGCTCGCGGTCGCCGCGAATGCCATACGGGCACCCGGACCTGCTGCTCGGCCGGGCAGCCGCCGCCGGCCTGATCACCGCCGAAGCCGCCGAACTCATCAGCGCGACCCGGTTCGGCGACGCCCTGATCGAGCAGCTGGCCGCCGAGAAGGGTCTGACCGCGCCGGTCCTGCGGATGCGCCGCCGCCGCGCCGAACGCATCGTGGCCGCCGCCGTCACGCGAGGCGACCTGTCCAGCCCGAGCCGTGAGGTGCTGGCGGGTGACCGGTGAGCGACCCGATCACCAGCGTCTACCCGGCGGGCCGTGGCTGACCTTCTGCCCCGGGGTCGGCGAGCTGGCCGGCAGGCTCGGTGAGGTCCCTTCGGAATCATGCGCGAGTTCACGGTGGGTGCGTCCAAGGCGACGGCCATGCGCGCTGGCCTTGCTCGCCGAATGTACCGGCCGGGCCGCCGAACTTACACCGAGCTCACCTCGGGTCCGCTGAACGACGCTGGGTCCGCGGGCGAGACCACCTCGGTTCCGCCGGTTTTGCCAGCCGAGCCGGCTGTGGGTCCGTCCCCGCTGGCTGGACCTGGACGCCATCGAGGCCCGCGCCAACACCCGCCACCCCTGGCCTGTGGGGCGTCGGCAACGGCACCCCCATCGTTCGGGGCCTGGAGGTCACCGGCCCCGGCTCATTCACCTGCATCCAGTCGGTCGCCGAGATCGACGACCAGGATGACCAGCTCGACTGGGACCGCGATGAGGCGGTCGAGGTGGACCCGGAGGCCGACCCCGGGTTTATCGCCGCCGCCCAGAGCCGACGTGCCTCCGCTCGTCGCCGAGGTCTGCCGGCTCTGGAAGCAGCTGACCAAGCCCTGTGGGTCCTGCCACCCCTGCACTAACTCGGCCGACGAGACCTGACGCCGCACCCACCGGAAGCCGCCCGCGGCGAGCGCGAACGACGAGCTACTGGCCGAGGTGAAGCAGCTCCGCGAGCAGGTCGCCACCCACGCCTGACCGGGCTGGCCCGGCTCCACCGGGCCCGGCCAGCCACCCCAACACCCCAACCCCAACCAGCAGATCAGGAGCCACCGGGTGAGCTACCAGGCCGTGCAATGGGCCCTCGACGACGCCCCCATGCTCCGGACCAAATCCGGGAAGCCCGACACGACCGCCCGCGCCGTGCTCGTCGCCCGCGCCGAACGCGCCGACGAATACGGCCGCGACAGCCACGCCGCCATCGAAGACGTCATATGGCGCACCGGCTACGACGAGCGCACCGTCCAGCGCGCCGAGGACCGCCTGGAGGCCGCCGGGCTACTCGTCCGCGACGGCACCACCCAGTTCGGCACCACCCGATGGAACCTCGACATGAGCCAGAAGCGAGACCCGGCCGAGCGCGCCGAGATCGAAGCCGCCATCGAGAAGCGTAAGTCGGACAACGCGGCCCGGGAGCGCGCCCGCCGGGCCGCCGCACGGGCCAAGGGGCGCATTACCAACCCCGGCCGTGTGGATCCGGCGTCCACACGTGTGGACGGAGACGACCCACGTGTGGACGCGGACTCCACACGTGGGGATTTGAACGCCACACGTGTGGACGCAACGCCCCCCGAACCACCCACGAACCTCCCGGGAACTCCCCGAGAAATCCCCCAGGAACCTCCCTCTGGGGGCACGCTGCCCCCAGCCCCCCTGCGCCCCCAGTCGCCTTCGGCTCCTGGGAACGGGATTGAAAGCTCACTCTCTGAGGACGGCGAGCAACCACCTCAGCCTCAGACAGCAAGTTACGACCGCGCGCGCGAGGCCGATGCTGCGCCGGCTCTCCGCCTGGTCCCCGGCAACCCCGACGCCAGCCGACCCGAAGACGAACCGCGGGGCGTCTTCCCCGCCCCCGTACCCACCCCAGACGCCCCAGCGTCCGCCGGCGGCCGCGGCTTCGGCTTCTGCCTGACCTGCCATGCCGAGGGCAAGACCACCCTCGCCGTCGACACCGTCACCGGCGACGCGTGCGCCCACCACCTCCGGAGCGCCGGATGAAGACCGGAACCGTCTACCTCATCCACTTCGACCGCCCCTACCGCCACGTCAAGCACTACATCGGCTGGACCCTTGACCTCGAAACCCGCCTCGCCGATCACGCCGCCGACCGCGACGCCCGCCTCCTGGCCCTCATCACCGCCGCCCGCATCGGCTTCCGCCTCGCCCGCACCTGGACCGGCACCCGCGGCCGCGAACGGCAAATCAAACGGCAGGGCGGCATCCCGCTGCTGCCCGCTCTACGGCGTCAAGCCGCGCCCGAGCCCGTCAGTGACCACCTGGCGTACCGGCAACGGACCGCCCGGCATGAGACGCCCGAGCCTCCGCCCAGGCATCCATCGCCCGAGCTCTCGCCCACGTTCCCCCACCACCCGCCGAAGACGACGACGAAGAGCTGGGGCGGCTCTACCCGTACCTCACCCCCGCCAGAGCCCGACGGATCCGCTACGAGATCGAAGAGGACCGCCGCCATGGCCACTGCTGACACCTCGGAGAGCGCCTCGGGCGTCGAGGACTGCGTCCGCGTCGTTGACGCCGCCCTGGCCGACGCCCGCCAGGTCCTCGCCCCCGCCGTCGAGGAGCCGACCGCGTTGCTGCTCGGCATGGCGGCGGCTCTTGCCGATTTGGGGCATGAGGAGAGCAAACAGCCGGGTTAGCGTGGAACGCGTGACAGTCGACCTCTTCGCAGGGCTTCCGGTAAGCGACTTCCAGCGCGCGCTCAGTTGGTATGAGCGGCTGCTGGGCAACGAACCCGCGTTCCTGCCGAACGCGACGGAGGCGGTGTGGGAGCTTGCCGAGCACCGATACCTCTACATCGAGGAGCTGCCCGAGCGCGCCGGCCACGCACTGCACACCGTGTTCGTCGACGACCTCGATCAGCGGGTCGAGAGCATCGCCGGCCGAGGGATCAACCCCGCCTCACGCGAGACGTACGGCAACGGTGTACGCAAGGTGATCTACCGAGATCCCGACGGGAACGAGATTGGCTTCGGTGGCGCCCCGCTTGAGTGACCAGCGCCTCCTGGCCGCGGCATGTCAATGCGTCCGGTGCTGCCGGCGCACGTCGGCGCAGCCACCTGGTGGGTGAGCCATGTCCGACCGGGCGGCCGGATAATCGGACGAGTCGCCGTGATGCGTCCGCTAACGTCCCACCTCATGGGGAGCACCAACCTACGCACCGAACGCCTCGAGCTTCGCCCGGTGCGCGACGAGGACGTCGACCGGATCCTGGAGTACCGCAACCTGCCGGAGGTTACTCGCTGGCTACTGCGCACCGAGGTCGACCCTGCGTCCTTCCGGGCGGCGTGGCGGCGCGCGGCGGAGGACCCCGACGACCACAGCGTGGCGGTGGCCCTTGACGGCGTGGTCATCGGGACCGTCTCGCTCAATGTCGTCGACGGGATGGGCCAGCCCGGTATGCCGCCGCGGACGGAGGCCGAACTCGGCTACATCTTCGACCCGCGATACGGCGGCAACGGCTACGCGACTGAGGCCGTCACCGCTATGGTGGCGCACGCGTTCGACCGGCTGGGCGTTCGAAGGATCACCGCTGGCTGCTTCGCGGACAACCTCGCCTCGGTGCGGATCCTCGAAAAGGTCGGCATGCGCCGTGAACAGCACGGCGTCGGCGATTCCTGGCACGCCGAACTGGGCTGGGTTGACGGCTACACGTACGCCCTGCTCGCCGAGACATGGCGCCGCGGGACGGAACGTAGGGCCGGCGATGGTGATGAGGATCAGCGATTTGATTAGTAATTCGGATCCTCACCGAGCTCCGCACCGATCCCGCCCGCGCGACCGGCCTGCTGCGCGCCCTGTTCGTCCTGACGAAGCTCGAAGGAGCCCGCTGACAGATGATCTACTGTTGGTGGCCAGTTGAGATTCCCCACTGGCGGCCACTTAGCGGGGAGGTATCTGGCCGCAGATGACTACTCAGAGCTGATCCCTACCGGCGCCGTCCTGCACCCGGCCGAGCTATAACGACGTGATGGGAACAACGCCGACCCTTGTCGTCATTAGTGGGCCATCGGGGTCTGGCAAGACGACACTCGCTCACCTACTCGCCCGGCGAGTCGGTTGCCCGGCGATCTGCCGGGACGAGATCAAGGAGGGCATGGTCCACGCGGCTGGCGACTTCATCGCTGCACCAAGCGACGAGCTGAGCCTTCTGACCCTGCCCACGTTCTTCAAGGTGCTGCAACTGCTGTTGACCGCAGGTGTCACCACGGTCGCCGAGGCGGCCTTCCAGAACCACCTTTGGCGCCCCGGCCTGCAGCCATTGATCGGGATCGCCGACATTCGGGTGGTGCACTGCCAGGTCGCCGCGCAGACGGCCTTCGATCGCGTCCAGCGACGGCAGGACGAGAACGCTATCCGGCATGCCCACGCCGACGCGTACCTCGGCGACCACCAGGCCCATGCCGCCGGCCACCACGGCTTTCAGCCCGTCCGGCTCGACGTGCCCGCGATCGAGGTGGACACCACTGACGGCTATCGCCCTGGACTCGACGAGATCGTTGCCTTCGTGAACGCCGGGCGATGAGCTCGAGCAGATCCACAACTGGGGCGCCCGATTCAACCGGGCTAGGGCGTGATCCGCCCTCCACGGTCGACGCGCTCGCGGCATGACAGCTCCATCCGCTCATCGGCATGTGGCGGATGCAGGCACCCGCGATCCGGTCACTCTCCGTGGTGGTCACTTCGCGGCATGAAAAGTGTGTTTCGGTGTGGGGTTGGATGGATCGGTACGGGTCGGTGCGCCGCAATGCCTACTCGGTCGGTGTGGTGGGCTGTTGGGCGTCGGCGGGGATCGGTGGAAGTCGGCGCAGTGCTCGGAGGGCTCGTCGGGCGAGCGGTAGGGCCATAGTCAGGACGGCGATGACTTCCATTGTTGCGATGGTGACGAGTGTGGTGCGTTGTGCCTGGTCGATGTAGTCCGGCAGGGTGACGATTCGTAGGGCTAGGGTGGTCGCGGCGAGCAGGGTGAGCGCCAGTGACCACGGCAGCGTGCGAGCTGGCTGCCTGGGTGCCCGTCCGGCCAGGTGGACCGCGATGGCGGTGGCGACTAGGGCGCAGGACAGGCCAGGCCAGTCCAGCAGCCTCGGTGCCTGGCTGGTGGTCTGGATGGCGAACAGGGGCAGCGGAACGAGCAGGATTCCGATCGGTATCGCGAGGAGCCAGGGGCGGCGCGGCACCGGTGGGGCGTCGCGGTGAAACACCGCCATGGCGAGTACGAGGACGACGTCGGTGAGCCGCAGCGCCCAGGGCGTCACGGATAGCGGTACGTCACTGGCGGCCTGCTCCACGGCGGTGGTGACGGCGGGGGGCACGATGGCGAGCAGGGCGACGGCCTGGGCCACGCGGCGGTGTCCGAGGACGAGCGCGATGTAGGCCGGCAGCCAGGCGTAGCCGGCCAGGTTCCACGCGGTGTGCCAGGTACTCCCCGACGGCGTGAGCGCCCACGCGGGTGCGGGCGCCGGCAACCAGGCGATCTTCCCGGACAGCCACAGTGTGACGGCGACGCTGGCGGTGACCATGACGGCGTGGGTCAGCATCGCCATCAGGGTCGCCAGTCGCACGGCTTGCCCCCAGGCGTGGGAACGGGCTGTCGCGTCGGGGCCCCCGAGACGCAACCGGACAGCCAGGGACATGATGCTGGCGACCTCTGCCAGGCTCGGCCGTCCGTGGTCTGCGATGTACGCGGCGTCTTCCGGGTCGTCGTTGTCCATGCTCTCTAGGAAGGCGGCGACCATGTCGTCTTCCCATTGCTGCCGATAGGCGGCGGGCAGCAGCCGCAGCACGAGGCGGTAGCGCTCTTCGAGCCGGCTCATGACGACGCCGGCCGCGTGATCGGGTTCCGCTGGCTACGCAGCCGGGTCGAGGCGAGACGCGCGTTCGTGGCCAGCCGTTGCGCCTCCGCGGCGAGGGCGTCGCGGCCCCGCTCGGTCAATCGGTAGTACCGGCGTAGCCGCCCTTGCCATGCCTCCTCGCGGTCCAGCTCGACCAAGCCGTCGCCGACGAGCCGGTCCAAAGCCCCGTACAGGGAGCCGATCTTCAGCTGCACCCGCCCTCGCGACAGCTCTGCCACGTCCGCGACGATCCCGTAGCCGTGGCGTGGAGCGTCGACCAGCGCGGTGAGGATGAAGAAGGCCGGTTCCGTCATCGCCCTAGAACTCATCCACCGAATATAGTGGAAGGCAAGATATAGTGCGAGCCCGAACCTCGATGGCCGGCACGGCTCATCAGGCGTCTCACACCCGCCGAGGTCGACAAGACAAGGAGCCATCATGGGCGACGGTGACGCAGCAGACGCCGCAGACCTGGGCGGGCCGGACTTCGCGCCTGCGATACCCGCAGTGGAGAACAGTGTCGTCGGCGCCCCACCCACCAACCAGGCCATCGTCCTCGGCCCCGGACACAACGGTCACGTCGTCCTACTCCGGACCCCGCAGCGTGTTCAGGCACTGCCGGTCACCACAAGCAACGGCCCCGGCGGCGGAGCACGCCCGTGGCCAACGGCGAAGACAACCCCGTCCACCTGCTCGTCCACTACCCGCCGAACTGCCGATCTCAACCCAGGTCAACCGACTCAAAGGCGTCTCCACGCACTACCTGCGGCAGGAATTCACCGGCCGGATCACCTGAAGGACCGGGATTCCTCGCTAAATCACGTTGATGTCCTTGGGCTACGGCTACGGCGTCAGCAGCGGCTCCACGAACATCACCGACTTCCCGGATGGGCCGACCGCGGGAAGGCGCTCGACCGCGCCGTCGCTCACCGACAGCCGTACTCCGCTCGCGGGTTCGCGTGAAACGTGCCAGGGGTGGTAGCCGAACAGCAGGTGTTCGGCATCCTCCCAGACCGGCTCCCGATACGTCCCGTGTGGGGACCCCCGGCGTGCCTCAGGCAACCACCACACCTGCGGCTGCACCGTGGCTCCCGGATCGACCCGGAACAGCGTAAGCGCTGGCGGATTGGAGCGCATCATCCACAGCCGGTCGCCGCCGGGCGCGAGCCGGGCCGTCAGGTCGACTTTTATCGTCGCCGTCGTCCCGTCTGGCCGGACGACGGTGACCCCCTCCGCCGTCCGCGCACTGCCGATGCCGGTGAGCGGGTCGACCTGCTGCACTGGGTGCGCGCACCGCTCGGGATCGGTGCCCGGCGTCCATCGCATTGTGGCCCAGCGGGCCTGGTGGTCGGCAAAGAAGATCATGTCGCGGTATGCGCCGACAAGGCTGATCCCCCGGTCGTCCGGCCACGGCATGGTCTCCGCTGGGCCGCCGGCCAGGTCGATCACCCGCAGCCGGTACCGTGACACCCGCCGGCGATGTTCGCTGTCGACCACCGCCACCCGCCGGCCGTCGCCCAGCAGCACGACGCCCGGCATCCGCAGGTCGTCGATCTCGGTTACCTCGCCGGCCGCGGACACCAACCGGGCCGGATGCCCGTGGCTCAGCACAAGCACACCGTGCCGGGTTTGGAGTGCCTGGCTCCAGCGGGCGGCTTCGAGTCGGGCCAGGTCCACTCGCGTGCCGTCGCGCCACCCGACCACGGTGCCGTTCGCCTCGATGGCCCCGGCCCGTGGCGGCGCGCCGAACGGCGGGCCGGGCGGCTCCTCCCGTTTGCGCTGCGGGAACATCACTCGCAGCCCGCGGCCGTCCGCCGGGTCGCCCGTCAACCGCCCCGCCCCGCCCCGCAGAAAGCTTCGAGTCGGCGGGCCGCCCGCGTTCTGCGCCGGACCGGACAGCATCGGCGCGGCCACCGACGTCCTGCTCGGTGTCCGCCGCGCGACCGGCACGGTTGGCGTGGCTGGCGCCGGTTTCGGGCGGCGTCCCAGCCACAGCCGCAGTGGCTCCTCGCCGTCGACGTGCAGCAGGCCGATCTGCTCGGCGAAGGCCAGCCCGTCGTGCAGCGCTGCCTCGCTCACCAGCAGCCGCTCGGCAAGCTCCGCGGCCGTGGTCTCCAGCGGTACCCGGGATGCCCACCTCAGCACCGCATGGAGATCCTCGGCCAGGCTGCCGTACCTGCTGCGGGCGTCCTGCAGCCGGACGGCCCGGACCCGGTCTGGCGGCAATGACAGCACCGTGTCCACCCGGGCCGGCCGCCCGGCGCGGTAACCGTCCCGGCCCTCGCTGACCAGGATGCCGGCGGCCGCCAGCAGCGGCAGCACATCGCGCTTGCGGCGCACCGGCGGCACACCCAGCTCGGCAGCGATCTCGTCAAGCCGGCGCTGCTGCCCGGCCAGCCGAGCCACCACCTCCGCGCGCTGGGCAGCGTTGCGCTGGTCGAGATCGGCGTGGCCGGTGGTCAACGGTTCCCGCGGCGGTTGCCATAGCGGCGCCTCGAGCCAACCCGGGGGGCGCGAATGCGCGCGGCCCCAGTCGTCGATGTGCTCCACTGTCACCGGCCCGCCATGCTCACGGGCCGCGGCGTTGACGATGGCAGCCAGCTCCATCTGGTCGTACGGCAGCTCGGACCGCCAGCCGTCATAGCCAGGACCGACGGCGGGCCGGGCACGCGCCAGCCAGACCGGCGGCTCAGGTGACTCATCCCGCCAGAACCGCAGCAACCAGCGGTCCCCGAACCCGTCCTCGGTGTCGCCCCGCCGGCATGCCGCCCGGACCCGGTAGCAGCCGGCGCCGCCCAGTTCGAGGTCGACCGGGCCGGCGCCGCCGGTCAGCACGGTCAACGACAGCCCACCGGAACTGGCGCGGTAGGGCGTCTCCAGCACCTCGTCGAAGCTTGCATGGTCAGCTGGGGGCGGAGCATCGTGCAGTTCCAGGCGCACCACGTGATAGCCGTCGCCGGCCTGACAGGTGATCCAGCCGGAGCCGGCTCCGGCGAACGTGCCAGTCGGCTCATCTTCACGCTCACCGTCGCGCGGTAGCTCCGGATCGTCGCCCCGCTCCCCCGGCCCATCCGGGTCCCGCAGGACGACGAGTCCATACTCAGGTAGGTATTCGTCGTCCTCGAACGCCCTTACGACGGCCACGGCCGTCAAGCTAACAGAATCCGATCGCAACGATGAGCCGGCAGCGGGGCAGAACGCTTCGCCGAAACGGCGTGACCGAGCCATGGGGAGGAACCCCGCGACGACCAGGACCGGATGAAACGCGCCGACCACGCGGATCATCACCCTGCCGCGGCCCTTGGTTGCTGCGGTCCCGGCTTTCCGGTATCGATCATTGGCGAGTGGTTGTCGGCCAGACGCCCGAGGTCGCTGCGACGCGACCGGCTTGCAGGTACTGCCCTGCCGCTGGGTTGTACAGAGGACGTTCGGCTGGCTGACTCGCTGCCGCATGCTGTGCCGGGACTACGAACGCACCACCGCGCACGTCGAGGCTTCATATCAAGATAGTGATGATCCGGCTGATGGCCGCGCGCCTGCCCGGGCAACAAACCCGGTGTCGCGGCGTTCGCTGATCGACCATGCTTGACGGCATGGCCGACACCATGCGGGCATGGCGCAGCAGGTCCCTGGCCCGAACCATCGGCGAGATCGAGGCGGAACTCGACCTGGCCTGGGCGCGTCTGCTCAGCGAGTTGGACGTCGCCCCCGGCTCTACGGACGAGACGGCGCTGAGCTGGCTCGTGGTCGAAAATCCCGCAGAGCATGACTGGCGCATCATCGATGCCGCGCTCGACCGCCTGAGGTGCACGGAGTGCGGATCCACCCTCACCAGGGGACCGGCTACCTGTCAGCGGTGCACCTACCACCATGGGTTGCGCTTCGCGGCCCGAGAGGTGGACCGGGCTAACGTGCCGGCCGGCAACGAGCACGCTATCCGTGTCTCCTTCGCCGTCGCCCGCAACCGAACTCGGTATTCCGCGCGTGCACGAGTCGGCTACGAACTGGTCCTGCCCGATCTCGTCGCCGGTAACCTGCCCACTACGAAACAAGCCCAGGCAGCAAAAGCCTTGATCAACAAACTGACACCCGAGGAGTGTGAGCAGGTCGCCACCTTCACAGACGTCGAGGAACTCGCACGGACCCGCTGGTGAGCCATCAGAAAGCGAAGAGCTACCACTCAGTTACCCGACACTCTCTCGGCCTGCCATCGACGTACGCGAGATGCCGGGCGGCGCAGCTTTTCTCCGCCGTCGGCAGTAGCAACAGCCGCGACCTGCTCGCAGACATGAGCAGGCCCGCATCATGGTAGATGTGCGCACTTGGGCCTGGGTAGACCGCCGACCAGCGGTACCTGCCCATCCCACCCGCAGGAGGGCTGCGCTCAGAACCGGGAGATCTTGATTGGTTAGCCGTTGAAGTGTTCCCAGTCGAGCCGAGAGCGGAGGGGCCGCAGGGCGGAGCGTTGCCGGCTGCCGACGCTCAGCCAGATACCACTCTCGCCATAGTCGGCGGCCATGACGACCAGTCCGGGAGCCACCCAATGGCGCGTCGGGTCGCCAGGTACCCGCATCGGCTGCAGCGGAACGGGAACCAGATCCGCGACGAACCGGCTCAGCAACTCCGGGGTGGCCGTGGCGAACCCGTTGAACGGTGAGGTGCTCACCGCTTCGTTGAGGGCGAACTGGAGCAGGAAGCCGCTGAGGCGTTCCCGCTCGCGCAGCCGCTCCGGGCCGCCGTCGTACCAAACGACCGGATCATCGTCGGTGGGGTCGATCAACGCCACCCAGACGCCCTGATTCTCGGCCGCGAAGACCACCAGCGGCTCGTCGTCGAGGTACTCGATTGTGTCGAGCGGCTCGATGAAGTCCTGCCGGCCGAGGATCTCTTCGCGGCCAACGGCGATATCGTGGAAGGCCAGCAACGGGGGCGGAAGTTTCATAGCCGCGTGGCGGGGAGTAGCCGGCGTAACCGGCACATCGGCGTACCAAGCGGTCAGAAACGACCGTAGTGCCCGGGTCGGGTCCTGTGGCACATCGTCCAGCCAGTCGATACCGGGTACCGGCAGCATCGGCGTCGGCCGTACCTTGTCCAGCAGTTCGGAGGGAAGCCGCTCGCCCCAGGTCAGTTCGGCGAACGTAAGTAGCCCCTCTTCCCCCGTGTACGGGTCCATCCCGCGGTAGATGCTGTGGGCTTGGTAGAGCTCACCGAGAGCCAGGCAGCCATCGGCCATTCTGACAAAGCCCAGAAACGGCTGATTGTTCTTGTTCTTCGAACTTATCCACTGAGTCGCCTCGCTGGGCAAAGGCCCCCGCAGCACAAGCGTGTTCGCGTTGTCGACAGCGTTGCCCTGGGGCCGGTCGCCGGCATCGACGATCACGACCAGAGCGTCGGCCCCGTGCGCGAAAGTGACCCCATCACCATGCACGACCTCGGCGTTCGGGCCGGCGGCATCCACCGCCGCCCGCTCCGGGACAACCGGCCATCCCTCGATCATCGGGCGAGTATAGGAACCGCATCGAATCCCATAGTTGATCATGAGTCGGTAGGTCGTCCGGCAGCGAGCTCAACTCGGCATGAACAGCCGGCTCGCGTTGGACGCGTGACGAAACTTCTCAGCGCGGCGGATCGGGTAGACAGCCGGACAGTGACGAGCGCTGACGGTCGCGCCCGCCTTGTCGGCGGCAGTTCCGCATGGTCGGCGCGGAGCGAGGCGGATCCGACTCGTAGCTACGCGGAGTGGACGGCCTCCGCGCAGACAACTGGCCTACGCGCGGTCGAGCGCTCGTGTCATGATCGCCCGTGTGAGCAAATGGGCCTACAACGACCGTCCTGACGGCGTCAGGCTCCTGCCCGATCGGATCGCGGAGTCGGCTCGCACCGAGATCGAGGACGAGATCTGGGCCTGGATTGTGCGCGGGGAGGACGACGTTGGAGCGTTCGTGGACTACTTCGACGATGATGAGGAGCGCCACGGGGTCACTGACGAGGAGCTCGCGGCGGCCGACGAGAGGGCGCTCGACGTTCGGCGAAGCCAGCAGCGCGAATGGGGTGCCGTGCAGAGCAACCTGACCCTCGCCTTCGCCGAGCCCCGAGCCTGTCCGGCCTTGCGTTAGGCGAACAGGCCGAGGACCAGGGCGATCACGGCGACGACCAGATCCGCTACTTCAGCCCAACCGGCGTTGCCATTGCCGTCGGCACTGTCCGTGCCGCTGGCCGCGCCGCGGCCCCGGTGGCATCTGCGGCGGTCGAGGCCAACAGGAACTTGCCAAGATCGGACATCCGCTCTTCGACATGACCGCGCTCATCGCGGCTACTTGTGCGCACCTGACCTTGTTCGAGCGGCCAGTGATCGAACGTTGCAGCTACTCGCGCAGAGGAGACTTGTTCGCTTCTCTTGCTGCCACTTGATCAGGATTAGGGCGAGCAGCGTGCGCGCATGATGGGCACACCGGGACCGGTCAGATCGTCGCAGTAGACGTGGCGACCTGCCATGGCCATCATGAGCGCGAGCGTTGTACCGCTGACAAGCGGACCCGCGCCGGTCGCGAAGGGTCCATCGGTCGCTTCCAGGCGTAGCCCCTTGGCGGTGCGGTGGCTGGCGACGGTGAAGTCCCTGCTGGCGTAGAAGCGGGCGACTTCGGTGACGGCTTGCACCGGGGGTGTGTGAGGCAGTCCGAGGGGCCGGCGGATGTCCTGCCCGTGCACGATGACCTCGCCCAGCCATGCGGCGGTATGCCCGGTCGGTGCCGTGGTGCTGGTGATGACGCGACGGAATCGTTCGAGGGTTTCGGCGGGCGTCGCGCCGCGGTGCTCGACCAGCCGGCGCTGGTTGTGCAGATCGGAGTCAAAGCGTGCGCCCAGCATGCTGGTCAGCCAGCGCACTGTACCGGTGCTCGCCGCTGCGGTCAGGTGGGCGACGACCTCTTCAACGATCCAGTGCCCACACAGTGAGGGCTGTGCCCATTGGGTGTCGTCGAGCTCGGCGAGGTCGTCGGCGAGAGCGGCGCGCTCCTCGTGAGTGGCGGACCAAAGTGCATCACGTGCGGCGGTGGCGCCGGCCAAGGGAGGCTCCAGTGGCTCGGTGGCTGTGCTGGGAATGACCTGGCGCATACGCCGAAGTCATCGGTCGGATCGTACCCATCTCTTGGATCACTCCGAGAACCCGGGACCTATCTCAGCCGGACGCACTCACATTGGCATGACCGGTCGCCGGCTTGATCTGTTGTGGTGACACTGCGTGGCGCGCCGATCGCGGCTGATCCGGATACCGAATCGCGGGCAGTGGCCGTGGCATCAAGCGACGCAGAACTCG
>NZ_JBEYER010000133.1:0-15714 GCF_040634005.1 Micromonospora sp. NPDC007271 | reverse complement strand
CGTAGACGGTGCCGGCGGGCACCTGCAGGTCCAGGCCGTCCAGGGCGCGGGTCGCGCCGAACGACCGGGCCAGGCCGTCGGCCTCGACGGCCAGGCCGGTGTTCCGGTTACTCATGATCACTACCTTTCTTCGACATTCAGGAGACGTACGGGCGCGCCGCCCGGCCCTCGCGCAGCGCCAGCCCCCACCACCGGAGCTGGTCGAGCAGCACCCGAACGTCCTGGCGCAGTTGGTCCTCGACCTGCGGCGTCGGCTCGCCGCCCAGCAGGTCCACGCCGACGAAGTCACGCACTGTCACGGCGTGCAGGGCGGTGAAGACCGTCCGGAGCTGGTCGACCGCGTGCAGGCCGACCGAACGGCAGCCGTACGACACGAAGCCGACCGGCTTGGCCTGCCACTCGTCGTACGCGTAGTCGATCGCCTGTTTCAACGAGGCCGGAAAGCTGTGGTTGTACTCGGGGGTGACCACGACGAAGGCCTCCGCCCGGCCCACCTGACGCACGAACGACCGCATGGCCGCGGTCGGCTCGGCGGGATAGCTGGCGGGAAAGTCGTAGGCGGCCAGGTCGACGACCGTGACCGCCAGCTCGCTGCGCTGCCGCGCCTGCTCGACGAACCAGCCGCCGATCCGGTCGCCCGTCCGCCCCTCGCGGGTGCTGCCGATGATCACGGCGAGCCGTAGCGGTGCCATGCGCTCCTCCCCGCCTGCGTCGCTCCTCACCCGTCAGGCGCCAGACGCCGGCCGGCAGCTGCCAGATCGAATCTGGCGGGACCGGCGAGCGCGGCCCGAACTGCCAGCGGCGGCTGTTTCAGTGAGCGCCCCGGAGAGGAAGGGGAGTCCATGACCGACGTGCGTCTCCAGCCGTGGGCGGTGGTCGCGACCCCGCCGGGGCACCTGATGCGGTCCAACGACTGGCGGATCGACCTGACCGGCGAGACCGAGAAGTGACAGCGCCGATGGCCGAGAGACGGCCGACGCCGGCGGCGCGTCGTCGCGCCGCCGGCGTCAGACCGGTCGAGTCAGTGTTGCGGTAGTTTCACCGCGACCGGCGCAGCCGCGGAGCGATCCGCATCAGAGCGGATCCGGCAGCCAGCATGGCGAACCCCGCCAGCACGATCCAGACGGTGCTGGCTCCGGTCAGGGCGAGTCCACCGGAGGTAGCCGCACCGGCGGCCGCGGGGGCAGTCACGTTGTTGTACATCTCTGGTTACCAGTTCCTTTCTCGGCGCAGAACGGCATCTGCGTATGCTTTCGCGTGGACGAATTGCAGAAACAGGTCAAGGACCAACTCGTACATCGTCGCCGAAGCGATCATGTACTTCCAGCCGCGATGGCGGATGGTCACCACCCGCTCGACGACGAAAATGCTGGAAATTGCCAGCCAGAACGGCTGAACATGGATTCCCCGGTGTGCGACCACGCCGTACATGAGGGATCCCAGATACACGAAGGTGACGAGTACGCCGAGCAGCGTCAGCAGCTGCCTGCCCCAGTACCGCCACGTCACGCGCGTGAGCCCGTACTGGAAACAGTTCTCCACGGCCCCCCGTTTCCAGCGCAGGCGCTGTCTCCAGAGGTCACCCCACGTGCCCATCACCTCGGTGACCAGTGAACACTCCTTGGGGGAAAGAACCGTGTAACCGAGGTGACGCAGCGCGAACGTCATCTCGTTGTCCTCAGTCAGGACGGTGGTGTCGTAGACGCCACCCGCTCGGTCGCCCGTGGGGAGCCTGCCGCTGAGTCGCGCCGCTGAGATCTCCTTCAGCGTGCCCGCCCTGAACACCGCGGCTGTCCCGGTGACCACCAGGCACTTCCCGTTCAAACGGGCGACGTCCCGGGCGTACCGCATGTACTCGTTGCGTTGCAGGTGGCCGACGAAGCCGCTGCCGCTGCTGCCTCGGAACACGCCCCCCACGGCGCCCAGCCGTCTGTCGGCGTTCAGCTTCGCTACGGCGTGAGTCAGGAAGTGAGGGTCCAGGACCGAATCGGCGTCCACCACCATCACGAAGTCGTCGCTGGCCAGTTGCGGCAGCAGTTGGGCGAGTACCTGGTTCAGCGCACCCGCCTTCTTGTGCCGGTTCTGGAACGTCGTGAAGACGTGTGCGCCGGCTTGCGCGGCCAGCCGGGCAGTCTCGTCCCGGCAGTTGTCGGCGATGACCACCACCATGGTGGGCCGGTACGTCTGCCGCAACAGGGCGGTGACCGCCTGGCTGATCCCCTGGGCTTCGTTGTGCGCGGGCACCAGCACGATGAGCCGACCGGGCACCTTGGCGCTACCGCGGGCAGCAGCCGCTCGTCTTCTCCCCGACTGCCTCGCGTCGCGCCGTCCACCGCCGCGATGGCTCTCCCGGGCGTACCGCCGGTGCCGGCCCACCTGCGCGGGGCCGGGCCGGGCACGTCGCACCACGCGGTCCCCGCGGGTGGGCCGGTAGGTGCTCATGGGATGCGA
The DNA here is from genome assembly GCF_040634005.1 of Micromonospora sp. NPDC007271. Taxonomy (NCBI): domain Bacteria; kingdom Bacillati; phylum Actinomycetota; class Actinomycetes; order Micromonosporales; family Micromonosporaceae; genus Micromonospora; species Micromonospora sp. NPDC007271. The sequence continues at coordinate 13,263 of NZ_JBEYER010000133.1, read as the reverse complement.
GGTGTCCGTTCCTGTTCGGCGCCCGCGCCACCGGCGCCGCCGGCTACGGCCGCAAGGCGTCGGTCCTCTGGTCGTCTCCCAGTATTCGGCGGACCCGGCCGGCCCAGCCACGGCAGTACGAACCACTTTCGCTGGCTGACCATCCGGTCAGTCGGACCCGCATCTGCGGTCCCACCGACGGTACGGCCACCGGCCGAACCCGGATGGCCGGCTCGGGCGTGCCGGTTGAGGCTGGCCGGAGCGCGCGGACAGCCGAATCGACTCGGCCGAATGGCGGATCGCTGCCGGTGGCTGGGCCGCCGATCAGGGATCCGTCAGCGAGCCGCGTCCAGCCGCGCCCGCTGCTCCGGGGTGAGTTCCAGGTCGACCGCGGCGAGGCTCTCGTCGAGTTGCGCCACCGATGACGCCCCGACCAGCGGGATCGCCGGGAGGTCCCCGCCCATCAGCCAGGCCAGAACCACCTGGTTGACCGTCGCGCCGGTCTCCGCCGCCACCTCGCGTAGCGCGGACAGCCGGGCCGGGGCGCTCGGCAGGTCGTACTCGACGCCCAGCCGGTCCGGCCTGGCGTACGCGCCCTTGAGCAGCGGCGAGTACGCGATCAGGGTCAGCTGCGGCTCGGCGCGCAGGTAGCTGGCCAGGTCCGGGCCGACCCAGCCGACGTCGCCGTCCGGGTCCAGGTCGCTGGGCAGGTCGAGCCGCGGGGGCAGGTAGCTGCGGTGGTACTGGAGCACCTCGTACCCGGGCAGGCCGGCCGCGGCGGCGACGGCCCGGGCCCGCTCCACCCGCCAGGCGCGGTGGTTGCTCGCGCCCAGCAGCCCGACGGTGCCCTCGCCGACCAGCTCCGCGAACCCCTCCACGGTCTCCCACAGCGGTACGCTCCGATCCTCGATGTGCGCGTAGAGCAGGTCCAGCTTCTCCACGCCGAGCCGCTCCCGGCTGCGCTCGGCCGACTCGCGGATCACCTTCGCCGACAGGCCCTCCGGATTGTCCACATAGCTGGTCCCTGGGGCGAGGGGCCGCGCGCCGAGCTTGGTGGCGATGACCACCTCGGCGCCGACGCCGCGGCTGCGCCGCCAGCGGCCGAGCAGCTCCTCGCTCTCCCCGCCCTGGCCCCCGTTCTGCCAGAACGCGTAGTTGTCCGAGGTGTCGATGAAGGTGCCACCGGCCTCGACGTAGCGGTCGAGGATGGCGTACGAGGTGGCCTCGTCGGTGGCGGTGCCGAAGAGCATCGCGCCGAGGCTGAGCACACTGACCTCGCGGCGGGTCGCCGGGTCGGTGCCGATGGTGCGGTATCTCATGGATCCCTCCCCGTGGGATGAGCGACATCGCCGACCACTCTCGACCCTCGAGCGCGCTCGAAGTCAACCCGTAGCCACGGCGGCTCCCCGTAGCCGTCGTCGCGCCAGCGGCTGATCGTCCACGGCCCCGAGCGGGGCTCGCCGACCCAGACGGCCTTCCGCCGGGCCGGCGAGCGTACCTCCGCCGGTCAGTAGCCGGTGACGAAGGAGCGGGTGGTGGTCTGCCCACCCCAGGTGGCGGTGAGGGTGCCGATCCTGGCGGGGGGCAGGTCGGCCGCTCCGACGATCGGAAAGACCGCCCCCGGGCTGCCCGCCGGGATGTCGACGGTCGCGGGCACGCCCACCCCGGCCAGGTCGACCGAGAGTGCGACCCGCGCGCCGTCCGGGTTCGAGGCGGTGCCGATGCCCACCACGCCGGTGACCGTGCTGCCGACCCGGACGAACCCCGGCCCGACGGCGAAGGTGGGCGGCACGGCCGCCACCGGCGCGCTGTCCCAGGTGCCGCCCAGGTGCGCGCTGGGGTTCCCCTCGGCCGGCTCACCGTCGCCGCGGACCGGCACGGTGAAGCTGACCGTGGTCGCTCCCTCAGGCACCACGGCCAGCTGCGGCAGCCCCACCTGCACGCCGCCGTACGCGCTGTTCGGCGAGAGGTCGACGTTGAGGCCGCCGGCCGTCGCCGGAGCGGTCAGCTCCACCGTCCCGGTCACGGTCTGCCCCTCGACCACGACCCGCCGGTCGAACCGCAGGTCCTTGATCCCCTGCACCGCCGGATCGGCCGGTACGACGGTGACCGTCCCCGCCGGGACGAGGCCCTGCCCCGGCGCCTGGGCGTAGAGGGTTCTGACCTGTGTCTGCGCCACGTTGGCGGAGAGCCGGATCGGGAAGCTCACGCTGCTGCGTCCCGCCGGCACGTACACCTGGCTGCCGACGAACGTCGTGTAGACCACGTCGGCGTAGAGCGAGACCCAGATGCCGTCGGCCGGTGCCGGGCCGGAGAGCGTGACGGTCTGGGTGGCCGGCTGCCCGGCGCTGATCGTCGCCGGGCTCACCGTGCCGCGCGACACCAGGGGCATGGTGGTGCTGGTCGGGGTGGGGCTGGGGCTCGGCTTGCCAGGCCGACCGCCGGGGGCGGCACCGGCGGCGACCGGGGTGATGGTGAGCAGCGCCACCGCCACCGCGGCGGCGCCAACTGGTCGGTACAGAGCGGACAGTCGCATTCGAGGCCCCGTTCGGGAGAGGACAGAGACCCCTTCACCCAACCCGCCGCGCCGGCGGCAGGCCAGCCCGGCGGGGATGCCGTAGCGGTCTCGTAAGAAGTGCCCCTGATCCCCGCGAGGCGTCGAGGGCTGCCGCACCAGCGGCTGCCCTTTTCCGGAAATCCGTGAGTTTCCGTGCGTCGGCGAGGAGGGGAACGGACACGGCGGCATCTGGTCCGACGTCACGCTGCGGTCCAGCGGCGGCGCACTGTCCGTCAACTACGGCGGGGCGTCCGTGGTGCTGCAGTAACGGCGGCGCAATCCTGGTGGGGCGGCACCCTGCGTGCCGCCCCACCGCGCGTCCGGCGCCGGTCAGCCCGGCACGTAGTCGAAGGTGTCCGGGTCGGGCCCCTGCCGGCCGGCCTCGCCCCGGTCCAGGCCGGTGATCCGGTCCATCGTCGCCTCGTCCAGTTCGAAGTCGAAGATCTGGAAGTTCTCCTCGATCCGCTTCGGCGTGGTCGACTTCGGGAAGACGATGTCGCCGCGCTGCACGTGCCAGCGCAGCACGACCTGCGCCGGGCTGCGGCCGATCTCGTCGGTGACGTCGACAATGGTCGGATCGTCGAGCACCCTGCCCTGCGCGATCGGCGACCACGCCTCGGTGAGGATGTTGTGCGTCGCGCCGTACGCGCGCACCTCCTCGTTGCCGAAGTACGGGTGCACCTCCACCTGGTTCACCGCGGGCGTCACCTCCGCCTCGGCGGCCAGCCGCTCCAGGTGCGGCACCTGGAAGTTCGACACGCCGATCGACCGCGCCCGGCCGTCACGCTGCAACTCCTCCAGCACCTTCCAGGTGGAGACGAAGTCGCCGTCGTACCGGGTCGGCAGTGGCCAGTGGATGAGGAACAGGTCGAGGTAGTCGAACTTCAGTTCCTGCAACGTCGACTCGAACGCCTTGCGGGCGTCATCGGGGCGGTGGAAGCCATTGTTCAGCTTGCTGGTGACGAAGACCTCGTCGCGGTCCAACCCGGAGGCGCGGATCGCCTGCCCCACCTCGGCCTCGTTGCCGTACATCTCGGCGGTGTCGACGTGCCGGTAACCGATCTCGAGGGCCGTGCCGACCGCCCGCGCGGTGTCCTTCGGTTCGATCTGGAACACCCCGAAGCCGAGCTGCGGGATCACGTTGCCGTCGTTGAGTGCGATCTTGGGAACGGGTGTCACGGCCATCAAGCTGTTCTCCCATCGTCGAGGGTGCGGGGAGCGTTTCCGCGCGACCGCCCGGACCTGCTGCCACCGGATCGTCGTACCCGATCCGGCTGGTTTCTCACGAGTGATCCGGTCGGCGCGTCGGCGACGGCGGGCCACCGGCTCATCCGACCGAGGTCTCGCCGGCCTCGAACAGCACCGGCCACGGCCGGGCCTCCGGCGCGAGCGCGGGGGCGGGCGGTGGCTCGGCGACGGCCAGTACCTCGGCCGCGACCTGCCCGAACATCGGCGCGGCCGGATGCGGTGAGCGGTCCGGCCAGGCCGCCGACGTCCGCTTCACCAGCGGCGTCCCCGCGACCGGCCGCCAGGCGATCCGGGGCTCCCGGCGGGCCACGGCCGCCGGCTCGACGGCCACCGCCCCGCCGGCGAGCAACAGACCGAAGAGGAACTCGGGGTTGCGGGCGTGCCGGACCCGGGCCGGCGAGAAGCCGTGCCGCCGGCAGACCGCCAGCAGGTGCTCGTGCCAACCTGGCGCGGTGGCCGGAGGAGCGGTGACCAGGTCCAGGCCGGCCAGCTCGGCCAGGTCGACCTCGCGGGCCCGCGCCAGCGGCGACGTGCGCGGCAGCAGCACCCCCAGGGGTACGTCCACCGGCGGTCCCGTCCGCAGGCCGGCGGCCTCGACCGGATGGTGCAGCAGGCCGACGTCGAGCCGCCCCTCGGCGAGCATCCGCCGCTGCTCGGCGCTGGTCAGCTCGTGCAGGTCGACGTCGAGTCCGGGCGCCCGGGCGGCGAGGCCGTCGAGCAGCGCGCGCAGGGTCACCGCAGGGGTCTCCGGCGGCACCCCGGCCCGCAGTACGCCCAGCGCGCCCCGGCGTACCTGGTCCATCAGGTTGCGCAGCCGCTGCTCCCCGGCGAGCAGCTCGTCCGCCTCGCCGAGCAGGAGCTGACCGGCGGTGGTGAGCCGGACCTGCCGCTGCGACCGGTCGAACAGGGCCACGCCCAGCTCCCGCTCCAGCCGCTGGATCGACTGGCTCAGCGGCGGCTGCGCCATCCCCAGCACCTCGGCCGCCCGCCCGAAGTGCAGTTCCCGAGCCGTAACCACAAAATGCCGCAACTGCCGCAGCAACCCCACCCCCCGCACCCTACCCCCCTCCCTCCCCCCACCCCCCTTCGTCGATCTTGCACATCCTGCCCCGGCATTACGGGCGAAAGCCGCCGGACGCGGACCGCAACTGCAAGATCGACGGGGGTGGGGTGGGGGAGGGAGGGGGTTAGTCCTTGTCGCCTCTGGCGATGCGGCCCGTTCCGGGCTGAAAATCGGCGGTGGTCGCTCGCTGACGTCGTCGCTCCTTGGTCCGTGTGAGGTCGTGGGTTAGTCGGACGCTGGTAGCTGCGTTATGGGCCCTTCACTGTTGCTTCGAGCACGCGAGTTAGATTCACCCGTTCTGTGGCTGCCGCGAGCGACCACCGTGGTGTTGGTGCTGGTGGGAGGGTGCGTTGCTGGAGCAGACGCAGGACCGGGAAGAGATCATTTCGCGGGTCGCGGCGCTGGACATTGGCAAGGCGTCGCTGGTGTGCTGCGTGCGGGTGCCGGACGAGGTCAGGCCGGGACGGCGGCTGCAGGAGGTGCAGACGTACTCCACGATGACCCGTTCGCTGGCCGGGATGGCCGAGCGGCTGCGCGGCCTGGGCGTGACCCGGGTGGTGATGGAGGCGACCAGTGACTACTGGAAACCGGTGTTCTACCTGCTGGAGGCGTATGGGTTCGAGGTGTGGCTGGTCAACGCCCGCGACGTCAAGCATCTGCCGGGCCGGCCCAAGACCGACAAGCTGGACGCGGTGTGGCTGTGCAAGGTCGCCGAGCGGCAGATGATCCGACCCAGTTTCGTTCCGCCGCCGCCGATCCGGATGCTGCGGGACCTGACCCGCTACCGGGTCGATCTGGTGGCCCAGGCCGGCGCCGAACGCAACCGCGTCGAGAAACTGCTGGAAGACGCCCAGATCAAGCTGTCGGTCGTGGTCAGTGACCTGTTCGGGGTGTCCGGGCGGGCGATGATGGCCGCGCTGATCGCCGGGCGGCGTGATCCCCAGTCGCTGGCCCAGTTGGCGCGTTCCAGCCTGCGCCGCAAGATCCCCGCCCTGGAGGATGCGCTGACCGGGCACTTCAGCGACCATCACGCGTTCCTGCTGGGCAAAATGATCGCCCGGGTGGAGGCGATCGAGGCCGACATCGCCGAGGTCGACGCCCGGATCGAGGCGCAGCTTGCCCCTTTCGCCGAAGCGGCGGCCCGGCTGATTGAGATCCCCGGAATCGGCCCAGCCGCCGCGGCCGCGATCATCGCCGAGATCGGCGTGGACATGAGCCGCTTCCCGACCCCGGCGCACCTGGCCAGCTGGGCCCGCTTCGCCCCCGGCGTCAAGGAATCCGCCGGACGCAAGAAGGGCAGCGGGTCGACCGGGCACGGCAACCGCTACCTCGCCCGCGTCCTGGGCCAGATCGCCGTCACCGCCGCCCGCACCAACACGTTCCTCGGCGAACGCTACCGGCGCATCGCGCGAAGACGCGGCGCCAAACGCGCGATCGTCGCGGTCGGCCGCTCGGTCCTGACGATCATCTGGCACCTGCTGTCCGCCCCCGAAGCCCGCTTCCACGACCTCGGCGCCGACTTCTACCTCAGCCGCACCGACACCGAACGCCGCAAACGCAACCACATCCGCCAACTCGAAGCCCTCGGCTACCGCGTCACCCTCGACCTCGCCGCATAACCACCGCTACATCCACGACCCATCCCACGCCGCTTCGCGACGCGGGATGCTGCCGCACGTCAAGTCACGGTCGATTTTCGAGTTAGTGGTCGAGGACCAGGCCGACCTTCTGGAATTCCTTGAGGTCGCGGTAGCCGCACTTGGCCATTGCGCGGCGCAGTCCGCCGAAGAGGTTGAGCTGGCCGTCCGGCTCGTCGGCCGGGCCGAAGAGGAGCTTCTCCATCCCGCCGAGCGGCTCGCCGGCCACCTCGAACGCGCCGCGCGGCAGGGACGGGTGGCTGGCGGCCGAGTGCCACCAGGCACCACCCGCCGGAGCCTCCTCGCAGAGCGACAGCGGCTCGCCGAGCATCACCGCGTCCGCGCCGCAGCCGAGCGCCTTGGCGATGTCGCCGGAGGTCTGGATGTCGCCGTCGGCGATCAGGTGCACGTACCGGCCGCCGGTCTCGTCCAGGTAGTCGCGGCGGGCCGCGGCGGCGTCGGCGATGGCGGTGGCCATCGGCACCCGGATGCCGAGCACGGAGTCCGTGGTCGACCAGTCGTCGCCGCCGATGCCGACGATCACGCCGGCCGCGCCGGTCCGCATCAGGTGCAGCGCCGTCTTGTAGTCGGTGCACCCGCCGACGATGACGGGCAGGTCGAGGTCGGCGATGAACTCCTTGAGGTTCAGCGGCTCCTCGGTGGTGGAGACGTGCTCGGCCGAGACGATGGTGCCCTGGATGACCAGGATGTCCACGCCCGCGTCGAGGATCACCGGGGCGAGAGCGAGGGTGTGCTGCGGCGAGACCCGGACGGCCACCGTGCCGCCGCCGGCCCGCAGCTCGCGGACCCGCTCGGCGATCAGGTCGGGGCGGATCGGCTCGGCGTACACCTCCTGGAGGCGCTTGGTCGCCCGGGCCTCCTCGTCCAGGCCGGCCAGCTCCTCCAGCACCTTGGCCGGGTTCTCGTACCGGGTCCAGAGGCCCTCGACGTTGAGCACGCCGAGGCCGCCGAGCTGGCCGAGCCGCACCGCCGAGGAGGGACTCATCGTCGCGTCGGACGGGTGCCCGACGCAGGGGATGCCGAACTGGTACGCGTCGAGCTGCCACGCGGTGGAGACGTCGTCGACGTCCCGGGTGCGGCGGCTCGGCACGATGGCGATGTCGTCCAGGTGGTAGCCGCGCTGCGCGGTCTTGCCCAGCCCGATCTCGACCACGTCACGCATGGGTCACTCCAGGTGTTCGGGGGTGATGGGGAGTCAGCGGGTGTGGTAGTTGGGCGCCTCGACGGTCATCTGGATGTCGTGCGGGTGGCTCTCCTTGAGCCCGGCCGCGGTGATCCGGATGAGCTGGCCGCGCTCGTGCAGCTCCCTGATGCTCTCGGCGCCCGCGTACCCCATCGCCAGCCGCAGCCCACCGACGAGCTGGTGGGCGACCTGGGCGAGCGGGCCCCGGTAGGGCACCTGGCCCTCGACGCCCTCCGGGACCAGCTTCTCGTCGCTGGTCACGTCCTGCTGGAAGTAGCGGTCCTTGGAGTACGACTTGGCCTGGCCGCGGGACTGCATCGCGCCGAGCGAGCCCATCCCCCGGTACGCCTTGTACTGCTTGCCGTTGATGAACATCAGCTCACCCGGGCTCTCCTCGCAGCCGGCCAGCAGGCCGCCGAGCATCACCGTGTCGGCGCCGGCCACCAGGGCCTTGGCGATGTCGCCCGAGTACTGGATGCCGCCGTCGCCGATCACCGGCACGCCGGCCGGCCGGGCCGCCCGCGCGGCCTCCATGATCGCCGTGATCTGCGGCACGCCCACCCCGGCGACGATCCGGGTGGTGCAGATGGCGCCGGGGCCGACGCCCACCTTGACGCCGTCCGCGCCCGCGTCGACCAGCGCCTTGGCGCCGGCGTACGTGGCGATGTTGCCGCCGACGATGTCGATCGCGACGTCCTTCTTGAGCCGGGCGACCATCTCCAGCACGGCCCGCTGGTGGCCGTGGGCGGTGTCCACGATCAGCACGTCGACACCCGCGTCGACCAGGGTGCGGGCCCGCTTGTACGCGTCCTCGCCCACGCCGATCGCGGCGGCGACCCGGAGCCGGCCGGCCGAGTCCTTGGTGGCGTCCGGGTACTGCTCGCTCTTGGTGAAGTCCTTGACGGTGATCAGCCCGCGCAGCTTGCCCGAGTCGTCGACGATCGGCAGCTTCTCGACCTTGTGCCGGCGCAGCAGGCCGAGCGCCTCGTCCTTGCTCACCCCGACCGGGGCGGTGACCAGCGGGGTCCGGGTCATGATCTCACGGACCGGGGTGGCCGGGTCGGAGACGAAGCGCATGTCACGGTTGGTGACGATGCCCACGAGCTGGCCCTGGCCGTCGACCAGCGGGACGCCGGAGATCCGGTACCGGCCGCAGAGCGCGTCCACGTCGCGGAGGGTGTCGTCCGGGCTGGCGGTCACCGGGTTGGTGATCATGCCGGACTCGGAGCGCTTCACCAGGTCGACCTGGAGCGCCTGGTCCTCGACGGAGAGGTTGCGGTGCAGTACGCCGATGCCGCCCTGGCGGGCCATGGCGATCGCCATCCGCGCCTCGGTGACGGTGTCCATCGCGCTGGAGAGCAGCGGGATGTTCAGCTCGATGGTGCGGGTGAGCCTGGTGCGGGTGTTGACCCGGCTGGGCACGACGTCCGACTCACCGGGCTGGAGCAGCACGTCGTCGAAGGTCAGCCCGAGCGGCACCACCCGCGCCGAACCGGCCGGCAGCTCGGGCAGGTGACCGGCCAGCTCGCCGCCGTCGACGGCGGCGGGAAGGGCGGTGCTGGGCGAATTCTCCACGGTTGCTCCCCTGAGCTGGTCGGACGGGCTTCTAGCGAGACGGCGCGCGCGGGCACCGGTGGGCGCCGGAGTGACGGCGCATCACTTCATCGTACCCACTGCGCTGCGCCGGCCCTGGCAGCGGCGGCCCCGGGGTAGGCGCCGCCACAGGTGCCCCAGGGGCGGACTTTCCGGTGGGCCGGGGTCTACGGTGAGGGGGTGCATGACGAGCCCATCGACCCGTTCAACGGCGACCCGGCCGATCCGGCTGCCGGCCTGCACGACCCGCGCGAGGACGACCCGCTCGACCCGCTGACCGAGGTCGAGCGGCAGGACGTCCTGGAGGACCTCGCCGACCTGGAGATCTACCAGGCCCTGCTCCAGCCGATCGGGGTACGCGGCCTGGTCATCGAGTGCGAGGACTGCCGCGAGCCGCACTACTTCGACTGGGACCTGCTCCGGGGCAACCTGCGCCACCTGCTCGACTCCGGCCGACCCCGGGTGCACGAGCCGGCGTACGACCCCGACCCGGACCACTACGTCAGCTGGGACTACGCCCGGGGCTACGCCGACGGCGTGCACGACACCCTGACCGAGGGCACCGAGGACGACGCCCCCGCCGAGGGCTGACCCCCGCCGAGCCCGGGCCGGCTAGGCCACCAGGCCGGCGCGAAAGCCCGCCGCCACGGCGTGCGCCCGGTCGCGGGCGCCCAGCTTGCGGAAGAGCCGGCGGGCGTGCGTCTTGACCGTGTCCTCGGAGACGAACAGTTCCCGCCCGATCTCCGCGTTGCTCTTGCCCTCGGCCATGCCGAGCAGCACCTGGAGCTCCCGCTCGGTCAGGCCGATCGCACCGCGGGCACTCGCCCGCTGCGGGCCGCTCGCCGGGGCCGGCTCCGACTCGCTGCCGGCCGGTTCGGCGGGATCGTCGCCGCGCTGCACCGGGACCACCGTGGGCGGGCCCTCCGCCGGGCCCGCCGGCCAGGCCGACGCCGGCCCGCCCTGGGTACGCCCCGACGTGGCGGGACGGGTCGACCCACCGACCGCGGCGGCGTCCCGGGCCGGATCGGTCACCCGGTGCCGGGCCGGCCGCCCCGGGGCGGCGAGCAGCAGCAGGGCCTTCGCCACGGCGCTGGTCAGATCGTGGTCGGCACCCTGGATGAGCCCCCGCGCGCCGGCGCTGATGGTGGCCGCCGCCGCCTCCGCCTCCTCGGCGCCGAGCAGCAGCACCGCGGCCTGGGGCGCGCGGGCGAGCACCCGGCGGACGAAGCCCGCGCTGTCCGGCCGGGTCAGGGCGGTGTCGGCGAGCACCACGTCGACCGGGCGCTCGGCGAGCCGCAGCATCACCTCGGGATCGGAGACCGCCGTCCGGACGGCACCGGCCAGCCCGAGCCGCGCCGCCGCGGAGGTCAGGTGCTGAGCCGCGAGTGGTGTCCGGACGCACACGAGAACGCTACGCACTGTGGTCTCCTCTCCGCCTCAGAGCAGACCACGACGGGGTCGGCCAAGGAGGAGGTTCCGGGCAATCATTCGAACTTTTCCGGCACATGGGGCATATGGCGCGAGTTGCCCGAGGTTTTCGATCACCGATGTGTGAGCGGAGTGACGTCCGGGTACCGAGGGGCCAGACCGGAATCAGGTCCCGCGCGGACCGCTGCCCGGTAGCTGGCCACAAGGATTCTCCGCGGTGCCGCGCAGGAGGAGGGGTGCTGATGTCGAACGTACGCAGGCTGCCTGGACCCATCGTCGACCTCTGGGACTGGCAGCGGCTCGGTGCCTGCCGGGGGCGCGACAGCGCGCAGTTCTTCCACCCGGACGGGGAGCGTGGCTCGTCGCGCCTGCGCCGCGAGTCGGCTGCCAAGGCCGTCTGCCGGACCTGCCCCGTGCGGGCCGAGTGCGCCGCACACGCCCTGTCGGTCCGGGAGCCGTACGGCGTGTGGGGCGGGTTCAGCGAGTCGGAGCGGCTGCGGCTGCTCGCCCTCGGTTGGGAGGACCTGGCCGACCGCCGGCAGACCCGGGTCGACGTGGCCCGGCTGGAGGCCCGCCTCGGCCGGCCGCACAAGTCCACCGTGCCGGAGCAGCGCAAGATCGCCTGACCGGCCGACACCGACATTCCGACGCCGCGTCCCGAACTCCCGGGGCGCGGCGTCGTGTGTCGTCGGGCTGGACCCGCAAACGGCGCCGCGGCGGCCCCTCCCGCCGCGCACGGGCACGTCGTGGAGATCGACCCGGCGTCCGCCGGCCGGCTCAGCTGACCGTCACCCGTACCGTGTGCCAGCCGGTGGCGCCGTCGGGGGCGACCGGCCGGCGCTCCGGCGGCTGCGTCACGCCGTCGGCATCGGTGGCCCGCACCTGGAGGGTGTGCTCACCCGGGGTGGCGTCCAAGCGCCATGACCACTGCACCCACGTGTCCACCGAGACCGCCGGGGCGAGCGTCACGCCCTGCCAGGGGCCGCCGTCGACGCGTACCTCGACCCGCCGGATGCCCCGGTGCTGCGCCCAGGCCACGCCGGCGACCATGACCGGCCCGGCGGTGAGCCGGTTGCGTGGGCGGGGCGTGTCGATCCGGGACTGCGTCCTGATCGGCCCCTGCGCCGCCCAGCCGCGCGGCACCCAGTACGCATCGAAGTCGGCGAAGCTGGTCAGCTCCAGCTCGGTCACCCACTTGCAGGCCGAGACGTACCCGTAGAGGCCGGGGACGACCATGCGTACCGGGAAGCCGTGCTCGACGGGCAGCGGCTCGCCGTTCATCCCGACCGCGAGCAGGGCGTCCCGCCCGTCCCGCAACACCGCCGTCGGGGTGCCGCAGGTCCAGCCGTCGACCGAGCGCCCGACCACCTGGTCCGCGCCCTCCTCCGGGTCGACCTCGTCCAGCAGTTCCTTGATCGGTACGCCCAGCCATCGCGCGTTGCCGATCAGGTCCCCGCCCACCTCGTTGGAGACGCAGGCCAGGGTCACGTACCGCTCGACCATCGGCCGGGCGAGCAGGTCGGCGAAGCTGAGCTCGATCGGATTCCGGACCCGACCGTGGATCCGCAGTCGCCAGGCCGCCGGGTCCACCTGCGGCACCACCAGGGCGGTGTCGATCCGGTAGAAGCTCCCGGTCGGGGTGACGTAGGGGGCGAGCTGGGGCAGCGACAGGTCCGCACCGGCCGGCAGCGCCGGGGCGGCGGACGGGGTGGGGAGCACGACCGCCCGGCGGGCCGCCGACACGTCCCGCCGGCCGCCCAGCCAGTGCCCGCCCAGCCCGGCCACCGCGGCCGCGCCGAGCAGCACTCCGGTCCCGGTCAGGAACCGCCGCCGCCCGTCGGGATCGACCTCCTCCCCGCGCTCACCGGGACGCGACAGGGCGTCGGCCGGAGGCACGAGCGCCGGCTCCACCGACCGCGCCTGCGGCCCGCCGGCCGCAACGGCCGACTGTGCGGGCTCGGCCGGGACGGGCGGGGACCAGGCCCAGAGGTCGCGGGACAGCGGCCCGGCCAGCAGCAGCCAGAGCGCCAGCGCGCCCAGTCCGGCTCCGATCAGCGAGGGCAGCGCGTCGAAACCGTCCGCGCCGGCCCGGGTCAGCGCGGCGGCCACCCCGAGCGCGGCGAACGCGGCAATGCCGGCCAGGCCGATCGCCGGCCGCCGGGCCGCCAGCACGCCGAGCAGCGCGGCGCACGCGGCCAGCAGCAGCGCCGTCCCGACCAGCAGGGCGACCTTGTCGTACGTGCCGAAGAGCGCGATGGCGAACTGCTTGAGCGGCTCGGGCACCAGGTCGACGACGAGCCCGCCCACGGCGATCAGCGGCGCCGAGCGGGGACCGGTGAGGACCGCCACCGGTTCGGCGGCGCCGACGGCCACGGCCGCGGCGGTGATCCCGGCGAGGGCGGCGTGGCCGCGGGAGGGGCTGCTCACGCCGATCAGTGTTGTCGGTGCGACGGGCCGGCCGCCAACCACGTCACCGTTCCGTAAGCAGATACGGGTCAGATCGCGCTTACCGAGATCGCGCTCACCGGAGGTAACCCCGTGCGAGTAGTCACTT
>NZ_JBEYER010000132.1:0-15979 GCF_040634005.1 Micromonospora sp. NPDC007271 | reverse complement strand
CAGCTCAGTCAACGAATCCCTGAACAATCCGCCCCGAACTGGTTGACATCTTCCGTGTGGGTCCGGCGCTCTGCTCGTGTTGTGGATCGTCCTGCTGATGTTGCGGGACCGGATCGGCACCGGCGGCCGGTAGAGCGCGCCGCACGCTGATCTCCACCAACACTCGGCGGAGTGTCACCCAGGTCCTGATAACGATGTGTCACGCAGGTCCCGAGACCGGACAACCACAAAGCGAAGAGCAACCACTCAGTTACCCCACACTCTCTCGGTGGGTGGTCAGGCAGCGCGGCGAGCGCGGCGGCGGGCCCGGATGAAGGCGGCATCGCCGCGCACGCCGCCCCACCATGACCACGGAACACTGGTCATGTACCGGCCGATCGACGCGAAGACCGGCGCGGCGTCGGCGTCGCGGCCAGTGCGCGCCAGCCCGTACGCCAAGAAGTTCACGTCATTGAGCCAGTCGGCGTGCCGGGTGGCCGGCTGGTGGAACCACCGGGACAGGGCACCGTCGAGATCGGACTGCATGACCGGATCCTGCCGCCACCGCTGGCCGACCTCGTCGGCGGTGCTGCCCGGCGCCACGCGTTCCTGCTCCCACAGCGCCCACTCCGCGGCGGCCCGCACCGGCAGCACGTGCAGCGGCGAGCCCGCAGGAGCTGCGGCGGCGACCGACCGGGCGAAGCCGAACACCGCCTCGTGCGAGCCACCCCACTTCCTGCAGTGGTAGGTCAGCTTTTGTCCGTGCCCCTCCCGATGCCAGGGGTCCCGCCGGGTCAGCTCACGCCACGTCTCCTCGACATCCTCCCGCGGCGCGCTCTGATCGATCATGAGGTCCAGCCGATTCGCCCACGGCGTGGGGTCCTCGGGTGCGAGCCGCATTGCCAAGTCGTTCACCTGCCCGGCCAGGTGCAGCAAGCGGTTGAACTCAGCCCACTGCTCTGCACGGACGGTGGCGGCCCAGTCCCCGCCGCGCACCTCCCAGGCCCGTGCCATCAGGGACCGAGCACGTACCAGCTGAGCATCCGGATCGGTGGGCGAGCGCGCCGCCCAGCGGTCGGTCCAAGCGGCCTCGGTGTCGACCCGGCCGGTCGTACGGTCGACTCGGGATCCCAGCCCACCAGCGGTCGATTCGGCCAGCACGCGCACGTACCGGGCCCGGCGGTCGTAGTCACCCCGGGTGGCAGCCAGAGCTTTCCGGGCCGGCCCGGTGTCGGAGCCGTACCGCGCCTGCATGCACGCCTCGCGCAGCACAGCGTCGTCCTGCGCCAGGTTGGTATCGATCTGGCGGGTAAGCAGCCGCCACACGGTCGAGATCACCATCGACGATGGTAAGCGTCAGGTGGCGTCCGCCTGGACCCGGTCCTGTGCGGGCCCGTCACGCCAGGATGGCGACCACCCCGGCCCGTCGGCGCAGGTTCTGTCTCGGTCTGATTCGTGGTGAACAAGGCGACGAGACCTACCAGGACCGCTGTGCACGGCCTCAGCGGGCCGGCCGTCCTCGGCTTCGGTCACTCCTGAAGCCCTGCCGAATTGTGGTGCTGCAGGCTTCCCCTCTGCGGTCAAGTCTCCGTTACCAGCCGATTTTCCCAGGCCCAGGCGGCGATCTCGGTCCGGTTCCGCAGCTGTAGCTTGTCCTGAATGTTGGCCACGTGGGCTTTCACCGTGCTCAGCGAGACGAACAATTCTTGTGCGATCTCCTGGTTGGTGCGTCCCCGGGCGAGCCGCTTGATCAGCTCGATCTCCCGGTCGGTCAGCGGTATCGCGGGTCGGCGCGGCGATCGGGGCGCGATCGGCCCGAACTGCTTCAGCAGCCGCATCGTGATCGACGGCGAGATCAGCGCGTCACCGGCGTGCGCCGCCCGCACCGCCTCGGCAAGCAGGGCCGGTCCCGAATCCTTGAGGATGAACCCAACCGCCCCCGCCTGGAGCGCGCTGTACACGTACTCGTCCAAGTCGAAGGTCGTGATGATCACGACGCGCAGTGGGTCGCGTACGGCGGCACCAGCGAGTGCGCGGGTCACGTCGAGGCCATCCAACCGCGGCATCTGGATGTCTACCAGGCAGACGTCCGGGCGGAGTTCCCGGGCGAGGCTGATCGCCTCCGGGCCGTCGGCGGCCTCTCCGACCACCGTGATGTCGGGCTGGCTCTCCAGCAGCAGCCGAAGGCCTCGGCGGACGATCGCCTGGTCTTCGGCGACGAGCACGCGGATGCTCATGACGCTCCCGGTGCGGGGATGGTGGCTTCGACTGTCCATCCGGTGGGTGTGCCCGGACCGGCGCTCAGCTCACCGCCGAGGGCGGCCGCTCGTTCGCGCATTCCGACCAGGCCGTGGCCGTCGGGGCGGGTAGTGCGGCCGGGCTGTCCGTCGTCGGCGATGCACAGCCGGATGGCCCGCGCGTCGTGGGCCAACGTCACGGTGACGGTACGTGCGCCGCGAGCGTGCTGGGCCACATTGGTCAGCGCCTCCTGCACGATCCGGTAGATGCTGACGGTGGTCTCCGATGGCCAGTCGGCCGGCATGGGGCCGTCAGGCAGGTCGAGGCGCGCGCGGATGCCGGTACCGCCGAAGCGGTCCATCAGCTCGGCCAGCGAATCGGGCACTCGCGCGACCGCCGGCTCGTCGTCCCGCAGCAGCCGCACCACCTGCCGCAGGGAGGCGAGCGCTTGAGCACCAGCCGTCTCAATCTCGGTCAGGGTCGCCCGGATCGTGGGCGGGTCGGCATCGGTGGCGAGCTGCGCGACCTGAGCCTGGATGATCAGGCCGGTCAGGTGATGGGCTGCGACGTCGTGCAGGTCACGGGCCAGGGCCAGGCGCTCGGTACGCCGTACCCCGTCGACCATCGCCCGCCGCCGCGCGTCGCCGAGCCGCCGCCACAGGCCCACCGTGACCGCGACCACCCAGCCGGCCACCATGATCTGCGTGGCCGTTCGCGCGTTCGGGATGTCCTGAGCCAGGTAGGTCGCGTACCGCTCGATGGTGCCGGCGGCGACCACCCCGGAGCCGGCGGCGACCCCGACGGCACCCGCGGCACTGGGCTGGAACCGCACTGCGGAGGCGACCACCACCAGTAGCGCCAGGCAGGCGATCGGGGCGGGTTGACCCTGCTGGTCGGTCTGCCAGTCGATCAGCTCGGCGGCCGCGCACAAGACGATCGCCGCGCCCGCCGCCCGAGCGGGGAACCGTCGTCGCAGCAGCGCCGCCGCGCACACCGCTGCAGTGATCAGCACCAGCGCCGCGCCCACCGGCCAGGCCGGGCGGCGGCTCAGCACCACCGCCACCTCAAGGGCGAGACCGGCGGCGAGTAGCACTCCGAACGCGGCTTCGACCAGCCCGCCCGGCATGCCGGCCCGGCGCAGGCCGCTGCGCCTGCCGGCGAGAATCATGATGCCTCTCATGCTCGATCCGTAGCAGCGCCTGGTCATCGCGGGCGCCGCAGCGGCGGCCGCTGCCACCACGTCACCCAACGCCACAGCCACTCGACCGGCCCCTGGTGGCACCGGCGCAGCCAGACTACCGACCACATCCACTGCACCAGGAGGACCGCCGCGGCGACCGCGACCACCCCGCCGACCGACCAGCGGTCCGAGTCACCGACCACGCCGGAGATCGCCAGCACCAGCACCGTAGCGGTCAGATAGTTCGTCAACGCCATCCGTCCCAGCGGCCGGAACACGGCGGTCAACGGCCCGGCCAGCCGCGTCCTGAGCAGCAGCAACATCCCGCACACGTAGGCACCGGCGGCCAGCAACCCGGCCGCCGGATAGGCGATCCTGAACGCAGGGGTGTCCGGACCGGACGACCCGACGCGCAACTGGACCACCGTCGTGGGCACAGCGGCAAGGGCAAAGATCAACCCCAACACAGCAGTGGTACGTGGACCCGAGCCGATCCTTCTGACCACCCCGTACCGGACCAGCGCCGAACCGAGCAGGAACAGACCGGGGACCACCGAGTACCAGCCGCCGAACAGAGTCACCGACAGCACGATGAGCACCCCGGCGGCGACCGCCACCACGCGACGCGGCAGCCACGTGGAGGGCAGCAGGACCAGCAGGCCGAGCGCCGCGTACACGGTGAGGATGTCGCCCTTCCACAGCACCACGAAGTGGAAAATCCCCACGGCCAGCAGCGCCAGCAGCCGGCGCAGCAGCACCACTCGCGGTTGCCGGACCCGCGCCTGCGCCGACTCCAGCAACAGCGAGAAGCCGACGCCGAACAGCAACGAGAAGATCGGAAAGAATCGCTGATCGACCAGCAGATGCAGCACCATCGCCGCAGTCGTCTCCGAAGCGTGCTCGATGCCGAGTTCGCCGCCGCGGTGGGCGATCGGCTTCACGTTCGCCAGCAGGATCCCGCACAGGGCGAAGCCCCGAAGCACATCGAGCGCGACGACGCGCCTCCGCGCCTGCGGCGCGGCGGGCCGGGGCCGGCCGCCGTCGATGGCGTCGACGTCTCTCAAACCGTTCCATGACATGCCCAAAGCCTGGCCGAGCGACCGTCCCGGCCCCTCGGCCACAAGTTCACGCCAGCGCCCGAGCCGTCGTACTTTCGGCCATTCCCACCCGCCGCCCCCAAACGAGAACGCCGCCCCCAAACGAGAACGCCGCACCCAACAAAGATCAACCGCACGCCCACAACCTTGATCAACACTTACTGAAAGACCGAGGCTAGGGCGCGTCGCAAAGCCGGGGCTGGTGGCCGTAGGGAGCGGCTGACGAGGGTTTGGGTCAGCTTGGGGCGAGGAGGCAGAACTCGTTGCCTTCCGGGTCGGCGAGGACCGTCCACGGGACATCCAGGTCGATGGCGGTGGCGCCGAGCGTCCGCAGTCTGGCCGCCTCGGCCTCCAGGTCGTCACCCGGGTACGGGCGGACGTCGAGATGGACGCGGTTCCACACGGTCTTCACGTCGGGTGTGCGGAGGAACTGCAGATATGGCCCGACGCCCTTGGCGGAGCGCAGTACCGCGTTGTGGTCGGTCACCTTGTGCACGGTCCAGTCCATGGCCTCGCCCCAGAAGCGGGCCATGGCTCGCGGATCCGCGCAGTCGACCACTACCGAGGCGATCGGTCCGGTGTCTCGGATCGGGTCGTGCCAGTCCAGTACGCAGAACTCGTTGCCCTCCGGGTCGGCCATGACCGTCCATGGCACGTCGCCCTGGCCCACGTCGGCGGGTGTCGCGCCGAGGTCCTTCAGACGCGCGACCACTTCCGCCTGATGGGCCGCCGAGGTGGTGGCGAGGTCGACGTGCACGCGGTTCTTCACCGTCTTGGGTTCCGGGGAGGCGATGAGGTCGATGCAGACGGCGACGGGATCGGGGTAGACGAAGCCCACGGGTTCGAGGTTGGTCACGCCGGGTCCCTCGCTGGAGACTCCCCAGCCGAGCACCTCCGCCCAGAAACCGCCCAACGCGGAGTCGTCCCGAGCCTTCATGTTGATCTGAACAAGCCGCGTTGCCACGCCGACGATGCTGGCGCCTGTGCCTAGTCGGCGGCGGTGGGCCGAACTGGAGCGCTTCGACACCGTTTCGGGAGGCGTTCGGCCGTGTCCGCCTGGTGAGACGTTCATGACTTTCAACAGCGCGGGGCTCCGTCCTAGCAGTGCTCAGCAGGAGCTCAAGCCGAGGCGGAGGCACCACGGCCCTGACGGCGGGGCTGAAGATGGCGTGGCCGGGGACCGCAGGCCGAGCCATTGCTCGGCGTCCCAGGCCTGGAACCGCTCTACCTCGGTGAACCCCAGCTTTGTCGCGAGGCGCATCGAGCCGACATTGGCGGTTTGGGTGGTGAGCACCACCGGCTCGCCGGGAAGGACGCTGTCGAACCAGTCGAGCGCCGCCGCGCACGCCTCGGCGGCGTACGCGAATCCCCACGCCGGCGGCAGGAAGAGGTAGCCGAGATCGGCCTTCCCCGCGGCAGCCGGGCGACGCTGCCCGGTTGCTCTCCTGAGCAGGATCTGGCCGATCATCGCCCCGTCGAGATCAACGACAAGACTCCCGGGCCACCGCTCGGGCGCCCCGGGCATCTCGCGCTCAAGCTCGTCACGCGGGCAGGGGCCGCCGAGGTAGGTGTGCACCTCTGGCGACGCCAGCAGTTCGATGAACGCCGAACGGTGCGAGGAAGCGTGTCGGCCTCAGCTGGCGTCGTCGATGAGGGCGGCGAGGCCGTCGAGGGTGCGTGCGAGGCCGAAGGTCCAGGCGCGGTCGGCGTGCCACGCGCTGCCCTGCGCTTCGCCGGCGGCGGAGCCGATGCGGACGGCGCGGGGATAGATGTGGGGGTCGAGGGCGCGGGCGAGGACGGGTAGGTTGGCGGCCCACCAGTCGGCGTCGCTCATCGCGGTGTCGGTCGTGGCCCGTGCGGCGTCGTGGGCCGATCGGCAGTGGGACTGCACGAACCCGAGCAGGTAGGTCAGGGCGGCGTCGATGTCGACGTCGGAGAGCCCGGTGTCGTCGAATGCGGCGAGCTCGTGCTCGTACTTGGCCATCACGCCCGGTCCGAGCGGGGGGCGGCTCAGGGCGGCGACCTCTGTGAGCCAGGGGTGGGCGGTGAGCAGGTCCCGGTTGGTCTCGGCCACTGTGGTGAGCCGCTCGCGCCACGGTTGCCCGGCCCATGGAGAACGGGTCATCCGTGCATAACAGGTGTCCACCATCAAATCGAGTAACTCGGGCTTGCCGGGCACGTAGGTGTAGACCGACATCGCTGAGACTCCGACCCGGTCGGCCACCGCGCGCATGGTGATCGCGGTCAGGCCCTGTTCGTCGGCAAGTGCGAGTGCGGCGTCGACGACCTGCGTGATGGTCAGTGACCGGGCAGGCCCTTTGCGCCGTGCCGTCTCGGACGGCTCTCCCCAGAGCAGGGCAAGCGTGCGGCTGGGCTCGCCTGATCCGGTGCGGTTCTGGGTCATGGGAATGATTCTGCCACACCTTCTTTGTACGACGTACGGTGTACGGTGTATAATGTTGTCGGATCTTTCGCCACGACAGGAGACCTGCTTGCGCAACCGTTCATCGGCCATGCCCCGTCCCGCCGCCTCGGAGGTACTGATGCCAGGCCCGGCGCCGGCTACCGGACCCACGCCCGCCGGCGCGAAGGGCCGTCCCTCGGGCGTCCCCCAGTCGCCGGTCACGCGCCGGAGCATCCACCAACGGCGCCAACCCGGACGAGGGGGCCGTCGATGACCCGCACCACGACCATCCGCGCCACCACCCTGGCCACCGAGTCGACAGGAGCTCACCGCATGCGCATCACCGAGTCCGCCATCTCGCTGAACGTCCCCGACGTCCAGGCCTCCGCCTCCTGGGTGCAGCAGCATTTCGGGTTCACCGAGGTGATGGCTGCCGACGGGTTCCGCTCCCTGGCCCACCCCGAGGCGGGGTTCAACCTCATCTACCTGCGCACCGGGCTGCCGACGTTCAAGCCGGCGTCGGCCGCCGGTCGCGCCGACGGGCTGCTGGTCGTGTTCACCGTCGATGACATCGACGCCGACTACGCGCGGCTGCGGCAGGAGGGGGTCGAGATCGTCACCCCGATCGAGACCGAGCCATGGGGGGAGCGCTACTTCCAGATGGCCGATCCCAACGGTGTGATCTACCAGCTCGTGCAGTGGGTCTCGCCGCCCGATCCGCAGTACGCCGGCTGATCCTTCAGCGCAGTGGCGGTGCCGTCGTGATGGCGGCACCGCCGCCCCTGAGACGTTCGAGAGATAGGGAGGCATCGCATGGCACCGCGGTTGGCCCTGGTCGTCGTCACCCTGGTCGTCTGGCTGGGCACTGCTCGGCGACCAGGGGGACCGCGTCCGTGGCCGGCGGCGGCGCACGTACCCGGCGCATGGGGGCAGGGCGCCGCTCGGCCGCCCGTGACGGGGAGGATCCTCTGGAACTGCTGCTGACCATGGCCGACGTGCACCGCGCGTGGCTGGACGAACTGGCCGATGCGACGCCGGACGGGTACACGCTCGAGACCCGTGGGGCGCGCGACGCCGACGATGCGCTGCGGCTTGCGCTGGTCGCGACCCGTGGCGGGGCGATGTCCCCTGTCGTGGTGACCAGCCCCGGTAGCCGCCCCGACCGGGCCCGACTGGCCTGCACGGCAGCACCGGCCGACGTGGACGTCCGGCTCGTCGCTGCCGCGGTCCGCCTGCTGCACGACGTCCACCCAGAGGTCACCCATGTCGAGGCGGTGGTCACGGCGCACCACTCGGCCCTGGCTCACCTCGGCTTCCACAAAACACCGGACCCGTACGACCGCAGCGACGTACCACTGCGACGTGAAAGGACGCATCGTGAACCCCGATCCGACGGTCCCTGACCCGACCACCGTCTATCCGCTGGCCGCGCATCCACGCGTGGTCTTCCTCCGACCACTGGTCACCTCGCCGACCATCGAGGTCGGCGAGTACACCTACTACGACGACCCCGAGCACGCCACAGAGTTCGAGCACCGCAACGTGCTCTACGCCTACGGCCCGGAGCGGCTGGTCATCGGCCGGTACTGCGCGATCGCCTCGGGCACCAGGTTCCTCATGGCAGGCGCCGCTCACCCGACCATGGGCGTGTCCACCTTCCCGTTCACCATGTTCGGCGGCGCCTGGACGGAGAAGACCCTCGATATCGTCACCAGCATGCCCAGCCGCGGCGACACCACCGTCGGCAACGACGTCTGGTTCGGCTACGGGGCTCTCGTCATGCCGGGTGTACGCATCGGCGACGGCGCGATCATCGCCGCAGATGCCGTGGTCACCGCCGACGTCGCCCCGTACACCATCGTTGCCGGCAACCCCGCCCGCCCGATCCGCCAGCGCTTCGACGACACCGACGTTCACCAGCTGCTGCGGGCCGCGTGGTGGGACTGGCCCGTCGACCTGGTCACCGAGCACGCCCGCGTCCTCATGGCCGGCGCTCCCGCCGACATCGCCCGCATCGCCGCAGAGAACGGTCTGGAGAAGAACCTGTGACGACGGAGTCAATCGAGGAGTACCCGACCGGTGGCGGCGGGCCGTACGCGGTCACCACCGGCCCGAACGGGCCGCTGTGGTTCACCATGGTCGGCGGTGTCGCATCGGCCGCTGGTGCCCGGCGGGGAATTCGTGCAGACGGTATCTCGCCCCGGGTCGGCGACCGGCCCGGTGAGCGGTTCCGGACGGACAGCAGTACCGGCCGCCGTGCGGCTCGGTGTCCTCAGTCCCCGGCTGGATGATTCGATCGTGCGTTCTACGTACATTAGTGTGCCGCGGCATCGTCGGGCGGCTGCGTCCGCGTCGACAAACGGGAGGTACCGGGTGCAACTCGGGCGGTTCGCGGTCGTCTTCGAGCCGGGCGACCCACCCCGCACCGGCACGGTCAGCTTCTACGACCCCGCCGGCGGCGCGGTGCCGGACGAGTGCGACGAGCTGGGCGAGTGCCGCGAGTTGGAACTCGCGCTGCCCCTCGACGGCCCTGTGGCCGCGTGGCAGGTGCCGGTCTGTGCCGTGCCGGTCGGTGACGCCGTCCGGCACCTCGTCGCGTTGCGCGACGAGGACGTCACGCCCGCCGCCGCGTTCTGGTCAGCCGTGGCGGTCACCGGCCTGCACCTGGTCGCCCGCGGTCGGCTGCTGCCCGGCGTCTCCCCGAACGGGTACGACACCTGGCGGGTGGGCCCGTTCGACGTCTCCGATGTGGAGCGCATCCGCGCGCTCGCCGCGGCGATGCCCCCTGAGGCCCGTGCGGTGCCGATCGATCCCTTCGCCGAGCAGCTCGTGCTGCCCGAGGCGCAGGGGCTGGTGCGGGCGTTCCTGGACGCGGTGGCCGACACCCTGCCCCGGACTCCGGCGGCTCCCTGGCTGACCGGTGATGCCCGGTTCACCGGCTTGGACCCCGAGCCTGTGACGGACCTGCGCGAATGGGCGCAGGAGGTCTCCGCGGGGGTGGACACAGGTCTGCGGGTGGCGCTGCGGCTGGAGGGGCGGGGCAACTTCGAAACCACCGGTCTCACCGCGGTGGTCCGCATGCGCAGCCTCTCCGACCCGACGCTGGTCCGCGACGCGGCGACGCTGTGGGAAGGTGATGAGCACGGTCTCGGTGAGCGGGCCACCTTCGAGGCGATGCTCGCGGTGCGTCGGGCCGCCGCAACATGGCAACCGCTGGAGCGGCTCCTGGACGAGGCCGCCCCGGTCGAGCTGGAACTGCTCGACGAGGACCTGGTCGACCTGCTCGGTGAGGCCGAGGCGCGGCTCGCCGCGGCTGGCGTCGACGTCCAGTGGCCGCCGCAGCTGTCTCGCGAACTCAACGCCCGGGTCCTGATCGGATCGCCGCCCGAGCAGCCGCCGGACGTGGCCCACTTCTTCCGCTCCGCCGCCCCGATGGCGCAGAGCTGGCAGCTCACCCTGGCCGGCGAGCCGCTGACCGCCCCGGAGATGGATCTGGTCGCCAAATCGCGGCCCATCGTCCGCCTGCGCGAGCAGTGGGTGGCAGTCGCGCCGGAACTGGCCCGCAAGGCCCGGGAACGGCAGCTGCCACCGCTGAAGGCGTACGACGCCCTCGCCGCGACGCTGATCGGCAGCACGCAGGTGCAGGACGAGCGGGTCGAGGTGGTGGCCGACGGCTGGCTGGGCGCACTGCGCGACCGGATCGCCGAGCCGGAGGGCGGCCCGGAGCGGCTGACGCCCCCCACCGAACTGGACGGCACTCTCCGCGACTACCAGCTGCGCGGACTGCGCTGGCTGGAACGGATGACCTCGCTCGGCTTCGGCGGCTGCCTCGCCGACGACATGGGGCTAGGCAAGACCATCACGGTCATCTCACTGCACCTGCGCCGCCAAGCCGACCCGGTTCACGCCGAACCCACCCTGGTCGTCTGTCCCGCATCGGTGCTCGGCAACTGGGAACGGGAGATCCGCCGGTTCGCCCCCGGCGTACCGGTCCGCCGATTCCACGGCGCCGCCCGCTCCCTCGACGGCCTCGCTGGCGGTTTCGTGCTGACCAGCTACGGCACCATGCGGGTGGACGCCTCGATGCTGAGCGGCCGGCCATGGGGAATGCTGGTCGCGGACGAAGCGCAGTACGTGAAGAACCGGCTCAGCGGCACCGCAAAGGCGCTGCGTGAGATCCCCGCCCGGGCTCGCGTCGCGCTCACCGGCACGCCAGTGGAGAACAACCTTTCCGAGCTGTGGGCCATCCTCGACTGGACCACCCCCGGCCTGCTGGACAAGGTCGGCGCGTTCCGAGCCCGCTGGGCCCGACCGATCGAGGTCGACCGTGACGCGACCAGCGTCGAGCGGCTGTCCCGCCTGGTCCGACCCTTCCTCGTGCGGCGGCGAAAGTCCGACCCCGACATCGCCCCGGAACTGCCGCCCAAGACCGTGACCGACCACCTGGTCTCGCTCACCAGCGAGCAGACGACGCTGTACCGCCGGGTCGTCGACGAGGTGATGGCCGAGATCCGATCCAGCACGACCAGCATCGCCCGGCGTGGCCTGGTGCTGAAGCTGCTCGTCGGCCTCAAGCAGGTGTGCAACCACCCGGCGCACTATCTCAAGGAGCCGCACGGCAAGCTCTCCGGACGCTCGGAGAAGCTGCAGCTCCTCGACGACCTGCTGGAGACCATCCTCGCCGAGGACGGCGCCGCCCTGGTCTTCACCCAGTACGTGCAGATGGCCCGGCTGCTGCAACGGCACCTGGCCGAGCGGGGTGTGCCGGCGCAGCTGCTGCACGGCGGCACGCCGGTGCCCCAGCGTGAAGAAATGGTGAACCGGTTCCAGGCCGGTAGGGTTCCCGTGTTCCTGCTCTCCCTGAAGGCGGCCGGCACCGGTCTCAACCTGACCCGCGCCGACCACGTCATCCACTACGACCGCTGGTGGAATCCGGCAGTGGAGGAACAAGCCACCGACCGCGCGTACCGGATCGGGCAGACCAAACCGGTGCAGGTCCACCGGCTGATCGCCCAGGGCACCCTGGAGGACCGGATCGCCGCCCTGTTGGAGTCCAAGCGAGAACTGGCCGACGCGGTCCTCACCGGCGGTGAGACCGCCCTGACCGAACTGTCCGACGCCGAGCTGCTCCGGCTCGTGCAGCTGCCCAACGAGGAATGAGGGACGTGAACTTCGACTTCGACGACGAGCTGGACGGCGAACCCGAACCCGCCGCAGACGACGGGCGCGCCCGCAGCTTCCCGCCATTCGGCCCGGGCAAGCGGACCGGCAGAAAGTTCGCCGACACCTGGTGGGGCAACGCCTGGATAGAGTCGATGGAACGTACCGCGCTCGACCCGGAGCAGCTCAAGAAGGGCCGGCGGTACGCCTTCGCCGGACAGGTCGGGCCGATCACGGTGAGCCCGGGCCGGATCTCCGCGCCGGTCCACGACGGCGACCAATACACCCCGCACGACACGGTGGTACGCATCGGGACCCTCCCCGACGCCGAATGGGACCGCCTGCTGGACAGGGTGGCCGCCAAGGCCGGGCACATCGCCGCTCTGCTCGACCGGGACATGCCGCAGGACCTGGTGAACACCGCCGACGACGCCGGAGTGCGGCTACTACCCGGCTACGGCGACCTGGACCCGGAATGCGACTGCCCATCCTGGGACCACCCCTGCCGGCACGCCGCCGCCCTGTCCTACCAGGCATCCTGGCTGCTCGACCGGGACCCGTTCGTGCTGCTGCTCATGCGTGGACGGGCCGAGCCGGAGCTGGTCGAAGAACTGCGCTCGCGCAACACCGGCCGGGCGGTCGCGGCCAAGGAAGAGCATGTCACCGGCACCCGAGCCGAGGAGGCGTACGCCACCGCCCCGGCGTCGTTGCCCGGGCCGCCAGCACCGGTGCAGGGCGAGGCGATGCCGCTCGCGCCCCTGCTGGCCGCCCACGGTGCGCCTGGCATCGACGCCGAGGCAATGGGGATGCTCGCCGCAGACGCTGCGTCCCGTGCCAGACGCCTGCTGATCGCCACCCCCGCCGAGGTGCTCGCCCCCGACCACGACACCTGGCAGGACGCCGTGCGGCTCGCATCGCGGATGCCGCGCTCGCGGGCCGCGAAGCGGCTCGAGGAGGCCAGCGGCCGGGCCGGCGAGCTGCCCCGGGCGATCAAGGCGTGGGAGTACGCCGGCGGCGCCGGCGTGGACGCCGCCGACATGGTCTTCAGCCCGCCGAAGGAACTGGTCTCCCGGGTCACCGACGCGCTGCGCGAGGCGTGGGAGGGCAGCGGCGCCGCGCCCGAGCTGAAGAACTGGCGCAACCGCTGGACCGTCGGGCGGGATGTACAGGTCCGCTACGGCCGCGACGGCCGCTGGTACCCGTTCCGCCGCCGCTGCGGGCAGTGGTGGCCCGCAGGGCCGCCCAGCCCCGGCCCGGCCGACGCGCTGCTCGACGTCCTGAAGGAGTCAACTACCCGCCCATGAATGGGC
Source organism: Micromonospora sp. NPDC007271 (assembly GCF_040634005.1). NCBI lineage: Bacteria > Bacillati > Actinomycetota > Actinomycetes > Micromonosporales > Micromonosporaceae > Micromonospora > Micromonospora sp. NPDC007271. Next base: position 2,611 of record NZ_JBEYER010000132.1, on the reverse strand, counting down.
GGGCTTGCGGATCACTGTCCTCGCCGGCTGCGAGGCTAGGCCGCGTGCGGGCGATTGACTGCGCCCCAGCTCACGACACCACGCGAAGCGATGTTGCGAGCCGCATTGTGGTCGGCGTGGGCAACGACCCCGCACGACCGACAGATGAAGGTTTCCTGGTCGGGTCGGTTCCGTTTGTCCCGATACCCGCAAGCGGCGCAGGTCTGGGAGGTGTACCGGGGGTCGACCTGGACCAGCGGTACACCCGCCCGGCGCGCCTTGTAGACCAGGAACGCGCCGAGTTGCTGGAACGCCCACGAGTGCAGCGTGACCCGTTGGGGCTTCCTCAGCCGGACCCGGTCGCGGATCCCCGTCAGTTTCTCGACGGCGATTCCGCGGCCGGTGCGTGCAGCCTCGGTCACGATGCTCTTGGCGATGCTGTGGTTGCTGTTCGCGGTGTGCCGCGTTTCCTTCCGGCGGCGGCGGGCCAGGAGCCGTTTCGCCGACTTGGTGTCTTTCTCCTGCAACCGCTTCCTGAGCCGCTGTGCGTTGGCGTCACCAGCTATCGGGAAGCACTACCGTCGGTGGATCATGTCGTCAGGGCGGACATCATCGAAAGCCATTTTCCGCTGGTGTCCACTGCACACCCCGCTGCTGACGATGAAGGGCCGCGCGACGTGCGCGTCTAAACGTGATGACCCCGGCGGCCGGTCACCGGCCGCCGGGGTCATCACGGTCAGGACTCGGACGTCCTGCGGCGGAAGAGGAGAAGCAAGGTTGCGCCGACGGCGATGGCGATGCTGCTGAGGCCCGTTAGGACGGGTACCAGCGCACTACCGCCGCTGCCGCCGGTCACCGGCAGCTCCGAGTGGCTAGGAGTCGGAAAACCGGTCGGAGTTCCCGTGGGCTGGCCGGTCGGACCGCCTGTGGGGCTTCCGGTGGGCTGACCTGTCGGAGTTCCCGTGGGCTGGCCGGTCGGAGTCGAGGTGGGGGTGCCCGTCGGAGTCCCGGTCGGCGTGTTCGTCGGGGTCCCTGTTGGCTGGAGGCAGAGGGGTGCCGTGATGGTGTTGGTGTCGAGGGTGACGGCGCCAGTCTGTGCCAGAGCACGGCCTTGGAGGGTGGCGCCGGTGTTCATGGTGATCGAGGTCTGGGCCAGGATGTTGCCCACGAATCGGGTGCCGGTGCCGATCGTCGCCGAGCTGCCCACCTGCCAGTAGACGTTGCAGGGCGAGGCGCCGTTGATGAACACCACGCTGCTGTTGGAGGCGGTGATGAGGGTGGAGTCGATCTGGAAGATGAACACGGCAGCCGGGTCGCCCTGCGAGTTCAGCGTCAGCGTGCCGGTCAGCTGCGCGGCACCGATCCGGTACACCCCGGGGGTGAGCGTGGATCCGCCGAGTTCCGCGGGGAGGTTGGTGAACGGGGTCCGCCCGGCGGCGTTGTTGTAGGCGGTGGTCAGGTCGTTCTTGGCTTGCAGGGCGACGGCGTCGCCGAGGTGGATCTCGCCGGCGACGATGCCTGGCGGGAAACCTGGTGCGGTGTTGCCGGGGGAGACGCCGAGACTCTGCCCTAGGAAGCTCGGGCCGGTGTTGGTAACTGTGGAGCCGGCCAGCACGGAGAAGTTCGCCGCTGTCCCAAGGCCGACGGGCGCTACGGCTGCGCTGGCACCAGTTCCGCTGAAGATCAGCAGGGCGACGGAAGCGCAGGCAGCGGCGACGGCCGCGAGTGCCGGCAGCATGGCGCGTTCACGATGACGGATTGGAGTGACTGTCACGATGTGGCCCTCTCATGGCGCGTCTCCGGCAGGCGCTGCCAGGGACAGCGGCCCGAAGTCACACCGAAGTGCAGATACAAGTAATGGGACTTTTGCACATTCAAGGGCGGAAAGGTGCAAAACGGCAAGGTCACCGCCTGGCCAACGACGATGCTCTGGCGCGCGGCCAAAGCAGTGCGGGAGCTGGACGTTCAGAACGATCCTCGCGTCAGTCAGGCAAGCCCAACTTCATATCGTTGTTGCTGTCCTGAACCAGACGTCTGTCGATCATGATCCTCAATGGTCACAGGGCGACCGGCGCCCACTCGGTCAGCTCCGACGGCACGGCGTCTCGTCTACTTGGTGATTGCCTTGAAGAACCAGGCGGTTTGCCTGGCCGCGGTACGACGACCGGCGGAGGCTCTGGCGGCGGCCGCGGAGGCGGTCGAACTGAGTCGTGAACTGATCGCCGCCCAGCCCGAGGTGCATCATCCGCTGCTCGCCTCGTGCCTGGACACGTACGGCGGGCGGCTCAGCGACATGGACCGGGAAGCGGAGGCCGTGGCCGCGACCTGCTCGCCCTAATCCTTGATCAAGGGGCAGCAAGAGAAGCGAACAAGTCTCCTCTGCGCGAGTAGCTGCAACGTCCGATCACTGGCCGCTCGAACCAGGTCAGGTGCGCACAAGTAGCCGCGGGTCGTGCGCTGCCGTTCGCCAGCGGTCTTCACGCTCCGTACGCCCCTCTGGCGGCCTTGTGTGTCCCTTACCCACCGGAAGTCGCCGGATTGGCCGGCCAGGCAGCACCTCGCGGCACGGACCGCAGGGGGCGACGACCGTGGACGTGACGGCCGCCTTACCCGTGGATCTTCGTCGACCCGC
>NZ_JBEYER010000131.1:0-16239 GCF_040634005.1 Micromonospora sp. NPDC007271 | reverse complement strand
GGGGTTCGCCGGAGCAGATCACGGATCCGGAGTACTCGACCACCGCGTTTCTGAACCCCGCCCGCCCCGCCCCCTCCCCGCCCTCGCCCGGCGATCTTGCAGTTTCGGTCCGCAACTTGAGGCAAATGTCCCCTATGTGGAGGCGGGAAGTGCAAGATCGCCGGGGCCGGGCCGGGCCGGGCCGGGGGCGGGCCGGGGCGGGGGCGGGCCGGGGCGGGGGCGGGCCGGGGCGGGGCCGGGGGCGGGGACGGGTGGGGTGGGGTGGGCGGGGTGGGGTGGTTAGGGCGGTCGTTGGGGGGTAGGCGGGAGGAATGACGCGATCACAGCCCCGCCGCGCCCGTGGCACGGTCGGCCACGCGTACAGCGCACTGAACCTGCGGCTCGCGCTCGCCCTCTTCGGGTTGGTCATCATGACGGTCTTCGCGGTGCTCGCCTTCGCGGCACACGTGGCCTGGCTGGGCGTGGTCTGCGCGATCCTCGCCGCCGTGGCCGTGGTCGACCTGATCATCATCCAGCGCCGCCGCGCCGCGCGCCGCCGGGAGGAGCCGGGCGTGCGGCACTCACTGTTCGAGTGACAGGAGTACGACATGCCGATCGCCACCACCAATCCCGCCACCGGACAGGTGCTCAAGACGTACGACCCGATGTCGGACGAGCAGGTCGACACCGCCATCGAGCGGGCCGACCTGGCCGTCCGGCAGTTGCACGGCACTTCCGTCGCTCAGCGCGGCCGGTGGCTCACCGCGGCGGCCGACCTGCTGGAGGCCGAGCAGGACGAGACGGCCCGGATGATGACCACCGAGATGGGCAAGACGTACGCGGCGGCCAGGGCCGAGGTGACCAAGTGCGCCACGGCCTGCCGCTTCTACGCCGCGAATGCCGAGCGGATGCTCGCCGACGAGCCGGCCGACGCCGGTGCCGTCAAGGCGAAGCGCGCCTTCGTCCGCTACCAGCCGATCGGGCCGGTACTCGCGGTGATGCCGTGGAACTTCCCGCTCTGGCAGGTCATGCGGTTCGCCGCGCCGGCCCTGATGGCCGGCAACACCGGCCTGCTCAAGCACGCCTCCAACGTGCCGCAGACCGCCCTCTACCTGGAGGAACTGTTCCGCCGGGCGGGCTTCCCCGAGGGCGCGTTCAGCACGCTGCTGGTCGGCTCGGACGCCGTCGACCGGATCCTCAGCGACCCGCGGGTCCGGGCGGCCACCCTCACCGGCAGCGAGCCCGCCGGCCGGTCGATCGCCCAGATCGCCGGCCGGGAGCTGAAGAAGACCGTGCTGGAGTTGGGCGGCAGCGACCCGTTCGTGGTGATGCCCTCGGCCGACCTGGACCGGGCCGCCGAGGTGGCCACCACCGCCCGCTGCCAGAACAACGGCCAGTCCTGCATCGCCGCCAAACGGTTCATCGTCCACACCGACGTCTTCGACGCGTTCGCCGAGAAGTTCGCCGCGCGGATGTCCGCGCTGAAGGTCGGCGACCCGATGGACGACGGCACCGATGTGGGGCCGCTGGCCACCGACCGGGGCCGCACGGAGGTGCACGCGCAGGTTCAGGACGCGGTGGACAACGGCGCCACCGTCCTCTGCGGCGGGGAACTACCGGCCGGCGACGGGTGGTACTACCCGCCGACCGTGGTCACCGATCTGCGGCCGGGGATGCGGATGTGGTCCGAGGAGGTCTTCGGCCCGGTCGCCGGCCTCTACCGGGCGTCGTCCTATGAGGAGGCGATCGAGATCGCCAACGGCACCAGCTTCGGCCTCGGCTCGAACGCCTGGACCACCGACCCGGCCGAGCAGGAGCGTTTCGCCACGGACCTGGACGCCGGCAGCGTCTTCATCAACGGCATGACCACCTCCTTCCCCGAACTGCCGTTCGGCGGGGTGAAGAACTCCGGCTACGGCCGCGAGCTGTCCGCCGTGGGCATGCGGGAGTTCTGCAACACCAAGACCGTCTGGGTCGGCGTGGGCGAGGCCGGCGCCGGCGCCGGGGCGCACGCCGAGTAGTCGAGATTGGCCGAACACCGCCGCGGGCAGGAAATGCCCCCATGGCGGTCGAGCCGGTCTGCTGGGACCTGGACACTGCGGAGCACTTCGACGCGGTCAGCGCCGCGGTGCCGAGGGAGACACCGCCCGCCGTCAGTCCACGCGGCGCTCCAGTACCTGTCCGGGCCACGGGTCGCGGCCGGGACGAGAGACGGTGAACGGGTCGGTGGCGGTGAAGCCGCAGCCCTCGTAGAAGCGGACCAGGGCCCGGTCGTCGCCGCCGTAGCAGTCCACCCGCAGCAGCCCCAGGCCCCGGTCCCGGGCCAGCTCCGCCGCGTACGCCAGCAGCCGCGCGCCGATCCCGTGGCCGGCGTGCGTCCGGTCGGTGACCAGCAGGTTGACGTACAGCTCCGGCTCGGTGGCCGGCGGCACGTAGTCGGTGGCCGCGCCCACCACCAGGGCGCCCGCGGCCGTGTCGCCGAGCATGGCCAGGTAGAGGCCGCCGCCGGTGGCCCACGCATCGGCCTGGGCGATCCGGCGCGGGTCGGCCGACGCGGGCTCGGTGCCCCACTGGCCGGTGCGGCCGCGCTCGGCGAGCCAGGCGGTGGCCACGTCGAGCAGCCGCAGCACGGTGGCGGCGTCGTCCGGGCCGCCGGGCCGGATGGTGAGGGTCTCCTGGTCGGTCATGCCGTCATGCTGCTACACGGCGGCAGCCGGGCGATCACCGGCCGCCGCCGGTCGGTCGGTGGCCGGGTTCGCCAGCGCCCACCGGGTCAGCACCGGGGCGGCCAGGCCGACGCCCGCGAAGAGCGCGCCGAGCGCCAGCCAGCCCGGCACCCCGCCGTCGAGCACCAGCAGGGTGAGCAGCGCCGGGCCGACCGCGCGGGCCAGCCCGGCGAGCAGCCCGTCCACGCCCTGGTAGGCGCCGATCGCGTCGGACGGGGCCAGGTCGTAGGCGAGACCCGCGGCGGCGGAGCCGTGCCACAGGTCGCCGAACGTGTAGACCACCGTGGCGACGAGCAGGAGCGCGACCGCCGGGGCCGTGGGCAGGCCGGCGGTGGCCGCGTAGATCGGCATCGCCGCCGCCAGCACCAGGCCGGCCCGCCGCAGCTTGCGGGCCGCGGGGGCGGCGGTGTCCGCGCCGCGGCTCAGCCGTACTGCGAGCAGCACGGTGAGCACCGTGTTGGCCAGCAGCACCGCCGACACCACCGGTGGTGGCGCACCCGCCCGGCGTACCGTCCACAGCGGCACCACGAGGGTGAGCACCGTCCAGTGCAGGGCGAGCACCGCCGACGCCCCGCTGACCGCGAAGAACCGACCGTCGCGCAGCGCCCGGCCCCGGCGCGGCCCGGCGGCCCCCGGGGTGCGGGGCACCGGTGGGTACGCCGGCAGTCGCAGCAGCAGCGCCGCCGACAGCAGATAGGTGGTCGCGTCGCCGGCCACCAGCAGTTGGTACGCCAGATGCGTGTCCGCCGCCAGCGCCGCTCCGGCCAGCGCCGTACCGACGGCGATGCCCAGGTTGGCCACCGCGCGCAGGGTGGCGAAGGCGTGCACCCGGCCCTGCGGACCGGCCACGGCGGCGACCAGTGCGGCGCGGACCGCCAGGTTGCCGGAGATGAGCAGCGCGTCGAGCAGCGCCACCGCGAGGAACACCGGGAACGAGTCGACCAGCAGGTACGCCGCCGCCACGACCGCCTGGCACACCTGCAGCATCGCGCGGAGCGTACGCGGGTCCCGCCGGTCGGCCAGCCCGCCGAGCGGCACGCTGGCGGTGAGCCCGACCAGGCCGGCCACGGTCAACCCGGCACCGACCGAGGCGGGGGAGAGCCCGACGTCGCGGGTCAGGTAGAGGGCGGCTCCGGCCTGCCAGAGCCCCAAGCCGACGGTGTTGGCCAGGGTCGCCACGGAGAGGGTGCGCAGCGGCCCCGGTGGCGGGATCGGCCGGACACTGCGCATCAGCGCCCGCCCGGCACGGCCGGGGTTCCGGACCCGCCGTTGGCGCTCATGCTGCCGACCCTAGGCAGGATCGGTCGGAGTCGGTGCGCCCGCGGGCCGCGACGCCGGTCACATCGGACGGCCCGCGCCGCCCGGGCTCACACCGCTGCCGCCCGCTCCCGCGGGTGCGGTACGCGGACCGACGCCATGCCCGCCGCCGTCGCGGCCTGGATGCCCAGGTCGGTGTCCTCGAAGACCAGGCAGTCCGCCGGGGGTACGCCGAGCCGGCGGGCGGCGAGCAGGAACGCCTCGGGATCGGGTTTGGGCCGGGTGTAGTCTCCGGCGCAGACCAGCGACTCGAACCGGTCGAGCAGACCCAGCGTGCCGAGCGAGGCGGTGACCGATTCCCGGGTGCTGCCGGAGACCACGGCGAACGGGATCCGCCCGTGGGCGTCCTCGATGTGCGCCAGCACCTCCGGCACGGCCGTCAACTCGGGCAGCGACCGCTGGTACAGCTCCTCCTGGCGCAGAGCGACCGTGTCGACCGGCATGGCCAACCCGTGCCGCTCGTTGAGCGTGGCGATGATGTCGGCGATCGGCCGGCCGCCCCAGGCGTAGAAGAGCTCCTCGGGGAACTCGCAGTCCCACTCGTCCAGCGCCGAACACCAGGCGGCGTAGTGCAGCGGCATCGAGTCGGCGATGGTGCCGTCGCAGTCGAACAGGTACGCGCGGAAGTTGCCGGCAGGCAGGGGCAGGCTCACCGGTGCAGGTTACGGCCTCGCCCGGAAATGCCGTGGCCGGGGCCGTGCCCGTTCTGGTTGGGTAGGGCGCCGTGGACAGCAGAATTGCCCGGGCCGACGAGTTGACCCAGCTGCAGCGGATCGAGGTGGCCTCCGGGGCGCCGTTCCGCGACATCGGCATGGTCGACGTCGCGGACATGCCGCCGCTGCCGTTGGACGTGCTGGCCGACCGTCAGCGGGCCGGGCGGGTGTGGGTGGCGGTGGACGCCGCAGATCAGCCCATCGGCTTCGCGGTGGTCGACCTGGTGGACGGCTGCGCGCACGTGCTGCAGCTGAGCGTGGACCCGGCGTACGCCCGGCGGGGGATCGGGCGGGGGCTGCTCGATCACGTGGCCGGGTGGGCCGCCGGGCGGGGGCTGCCGGCGTTGACGTTGACCACCTTCCGCAGCGTGCCGTGGAACGGGCCGTACTACGCGCGCTGCGGGTTCCGGGAGCTGACCGGCCCGGAGGTCACCCCGGGGCTGGCCGAGCTGCTGGCGGCCGAGGCGGCGCTGGGACTGGACCCGGCCGAGCGGATCGCCATGCGCCGGCCGGTCGGCTGACCGTCAGCGGTGGCCGGGGCGCGGCCCCCCGTACAGGTGCACCCGGTCGTCCCGGTCGAGGGCCCCGGGGCGAGCGAGAACAGCCGGGTGCCGGTCCGCCGGACGGGGAACGAGGCGTCGCTCGGCAGCCGGTCGACCACCGCCGTGCCGTCACGCCACCCACCCACAGCCCAGCCGCGCGGGCCGCCGCCGGGCCCTCCCGGAGCTGTTCCGCCGGCTGATACCCGGTGGCCTCGTCGAGCAGCACCTCGTGCACCGTGATGCCGTCGGTCGGCAGCGGCGGCAGCGCGTACCCCAGGGGGAGCCGGCCGCGGACGGTGGCCGCGGCGGCGTCGCGGCTGGTCCAGCGGACCCGAATCCGTTGGATCACGAGCCCGGTCACCGGTCCACCTCGCCGACCAGGCGTTCCGTGGCCAGGCAGGAGATCACGCAGCGTTCCTTGGCGTCGCTGGTGAGCCGGGCCGTCCAGTCGGTGAACCCGCCATCGCCCACCTCCAGCGTGCCGTCACGCAGGGTCAGGCGCACCGCGCCCCCGGCGTAGTAGCCGCGCCCGCGCTGCCGCTCCGGCTCGTCACGCAGCGGGACCGGGCCCTCGCGGAGCGCCGGATGGACGGTGTCGGCCAGCCGGTCGCGGAACACCGGGTCGTCGAAGACCGTCACGTGCAGTCGGGGACCGGCCGCGGGCGCCAGCTCCCCGAGCACCCGTGCCCAGAAGCTCAGGTGCCGGACGAGCAGCCGTGCCTCGGTCCGCCCCGACCCCGCGTCGCGGGCGCTGGAGACGAGCGTGAAGAGGCGGAAGTGCGCGGACGCGCCCGGTCCGAAGTCCTGCGCCCGGAGCACCCGGTGTACGGCGGCCAGGTGCACCTCGTCGCTGCTCCGCCGGCGTACGGCCGCCTCGACGGCCAGCGCGTTGGTCGGGTCGCTCAGCACCTCGGTGCCGCGTACGGTGCTGACGACGCGGTGCTGGCTGACCGGCGCGACGGCCGAGCAGGTGCCGAGCGGGACGACCGGGGACAGCTCCACACCCGTCACGTCGGCCGGCAGCAGCGCCCAGATCCGCGCCTCCACCTGGGACAGCACGCGGGGGTCGACGTCTGCCGGGCGCACGAAGCGATCCTCCCGCCACCGCCGCAGCACGCCCGGCGGGTGCACGACCGCCGCGCGGTCCCGCGCCACCGCCAGCAGCAGCGTACGCAGATCCGCCCCGGGCAGGCCGGCCAGCGCCGAGCGGGCTCCCGCCGGCAGCGACGCCCAGACCCGACGCTCCGCGCCGGACAGTCCACCCCGGTCCATGGTCGCCACCATCGCGTACGCGCCCCGTGCGCGCCACCGGGTTTCGTCGGGCGCTGGCGCGGATCGGCACGCGCTGTCGGCGGCCTGGCACCGGGTCGTACCGGCCTTGTGGGGTGGCGCGACGACGAATATCGTCGCGATGTATCGGCGTGATATATCGGGGTGGCACTCGCGGTCGCCCGGCTGACCCGGGAGGTGCGATGAGGTCGATCGACTACGACAAGGAGCAGTACCAGGACTACGCGCGTGGTCGCGCGCTCACCCAGCAGCAACTGCGGGTCTGGCTCAGCGCCTTTGCAGCGGTGCTGCCCGAGCGGCGCCCGCTGGTGGGGCTGGACGTCGGCTCCGGGACCGGCAGGTTCACCCCTGCGCTGGCAGACGCGTTCGGGCCGGTCACCGGTGTCGAGCCGGCGGTCCGCATGCGCGAGGTTGCGGAGACGCAGTCCCCGCATCCCGGCGTGCGGTATCTGGCAGGCGCCGCCGAGGACATGCCAGTGCCGTCCGGCAGCGCCGACTACGCTCTCCTGTTCCTGTCCTGGCACCACGTCAAGGACAAGCCCCGGGCAGCCCGGGAACTGGCCAGGGTGCTCCGGCCCGGCGGGCGGCTGCTACTGCGCGCGAATTTCAGCGACCACCATCCCCGGCCGTGGTGGCTGGAGCACTTCCCCCGCGGGTACGAGGTGGACGCCTCGCTGTTTCAGCCGCTGCACGAGGTCATCGCGATGTTCACGTCGGTCGGCTGGCGCGTTGCCAGCTTCGGCACGGTCACCGAGCCGTCCTCGGGCACCTACGGCGACATGCTCGAGCGGCTGCGCCTGCGCACCCTCTCGTTCTTCGGGCAGCTCGGTCCCGACGAACTGGAGGCCGGCTTCCGCCGACTGGAGCAGGCTGTTGCCGCGGACCCCGGCGCACCAGCGCCGGTGTTCGCTGAGCCGCTGCTCACGCTCGAACGGCTTTGAGGCGCGGATTGCCGTGGCCGCGGAACGGGTCCAGCGCGTGCTCCTGGCGGCCCGTTCCGTCGGCCGGCACCCGTCAGTGCGGCGAGTCGTCGGCCGGCACCCGTCAGTGCGCGCCGTCGAGGTTGAGCACGACCACCCCGGCGATCACCAGGCCGGCGCCCATCACCTTCGCGACGCTGAGCGGCTCGCCCAGGAAGGCCGCGCCGATCGCCATGATCGCGGCGGTGCCGAGCCCGGACCAGATCGCGTACGCGACGCCGACCGGGATCTCCTTGACGGCCAGGGCGAGCAGCCCGAACGACGACACGTACGCCACCGCCAGGCCGAGCGTCGGCCAGAGCCGGGTGAAACCGTCGGTCGCCTTGAGCAGGCTGGTGCCGATCACCTCCGCGGTGATCGCGCCCAGCAGGAAGAGGTACGCCATGCCGGAGAACGTACCGGCCCGGGTCAGCGGTGGCCGGGCTCCGCGAGGCCGCCGACGAACGCCTGCCAGGCGGCCGGGGTGAAGCGCAGCGTGCCACCGGTGCGGTCCTTCGAGTCACGGACCAGGACCACACCGGGGAGGTTGTCGGCGACCTCGACGCAGTTGCCGCCGTTGGAGCTGCTGCGGGTGCTGGTGCGCCACTGGGCGCCGGTCAGGTCAGCCATGGTCGCGCCTTCAGGAGTTGGATCGTCTGGTCGCGCGGCAGCGCGATCGACCTCAGAGTGTCCCAGACCTGCCACAGCGGGGCAACGTCCTTTGTCGTCCGCCCGGCGGCCTGGTCGTCCAGGTAGGCCACGTCGTCGCCGTCGTCGATGGTGGCGATGACGAACGGACCGGCTTGCCCGGGGTGGAAGCCGGCCCGCAGCGGCAGCACGTGCAGCAGCACGCGGGGCCGCTGCGCCATGGCGACCAGGTGGTCGAGCTGCGGCTGCATGATCTCGGGCTCACCCCGGCGCAGGGCGGCCTCGTCGATCACGAAGATGGCCAGCGGCGGCCGGGGCCGGTCGAAGACGGCCGCCTGGCGGGCGAGCCGGGCCGCCACGTAGCCCTCCACCTCGTCGTCGGCGAGGGGGCCGCTGCTCAGCACCGCGTGCGCGTACTCCTCGGTCTGGAGCAGGCCGGGCAGCACGGACGTCTCGAACGAGCGGAGCGCGCTGGCCTCCTGCTCCACCTCGGCCCACGGCCGGAACCAGGCCGGCTCGCGGCGGCGGACCACCTCCGGCCACAGCTCGCCGACCTCGCGGCCGAGCGCCTTGGACACCGCCGCCCGGTGCCGGGGGTGCGGCACCCGCCCCGGCGTCACCCACCGGGCGGCCGTCTTCGGGTCCACCCCGACCCGGTCGGCGAGGGACTCCGCCGTCTCGCCCGCCTCGGCCATGGCCACTCGCAGCGCGTCGTTCACACCGACCTCCACGTAGGACGTTCCAGACGTCCGCCGACCCTACCGCTACGCGGTGTGCTCGTCTCGCGACGCGCGGCAGGCTTCCGGTCAGCGGAACCGCCGCCGTGGCCCGAACCGTTGGCGGGACCGCGGGCCGCCCGGCCAACGGCGTCCGGGCGGCCCCTCCAACGACCACGAAGGAGGCTCACCCGTGCTGTTCCGGTCCCGGCGTCGTGACCCCGCCCCGCCCCCGCCCCGCGTCCCGCGCCCCCGCCAGTCCTGGGAGAACGTGCCCACGCAGGTCTTCCCCACCATGACCCCCGGCCGCGCCGGCAACCTGACCCCCGCCCAGCGGTGGCGGGCCGGCGGCTGGCACCCGGCGTGCCGGCCGACCAGCCGGGCCACGGTCGCGCGCGACAACGCGGCCATGCGGGGCGACGCCGGCCCTGCGGGCGGGACGGCGCGGTGAGCCGGCCGGGGCGACCGCACGTACCCATGCGCCCGCTGTGGCGGTGCCGGGCGTGCGGCGCGGACTGGCCGTGCCAACCGGCGCGGCTGGCGCTGCTGGTCGAGTACCGCGACGACCGGACCGCGCTCCTGGTCTACCTCGGCACCCTCATGCACGAGGCGGGGGACCAGCTAGCCCAGCTCAACGGCCACACCCGCCCGCCCGGCCTGAACGACCGCTTCCTCACCTGGGCCCGCGCCCGCGGCCAGGACCCTGACTGATCGAGCGGCAACGTCAGGGAAACTGCTGTGTCCGGGCCGACGGTGGCAGCAACTTCGGGGAAGTTGCTGCCACCAATGGGCGTCAGGAGAGGGTGCAGGCCACGCCGTTGAGGGTGATCAGGGTGGGGGTGGGGTTGGGCGAGCCGGCCGTCGAGCCGATCAGGCCGAAGGTGATCTCGGCTCCCAGGGCGATCCTGGCGTTCCACGACTCGTTCGTCGCGGTGACCGTGGCGCCGGACTGGCTGACCTTCGCCGACCAGTAGCCCTGCACCTGCTGGTCGCCGGTGAAGGCCCACCGCAGGCTCCAGCCGTCCACCGCCGACTTGCCGGTGTTACGGACGGTGACCTGGGTGTTGAAGCCGTCCGGCCAGCTGCCGTGGGTGGTGTACGTGACGGCACAGGTCGGGGCCGGCACCGCCGCCGCGTCCCGCTGGTCCGCGAGGAACGACGCCAGCCACGCCAGCGCCGAGTTCCAGTTGATCGCCACCTCGTTGGTCGAGTACGAGTTGATGTCGTCGACGTAGCAGAACATCGGCTGGCACCCGGCGAGCAGGTTGGCCGCGTACGGGTCCTGGAGGGCGGCGTTCGGGCCGCCGGCCAGGGAGCCGGCCGGCGGGTGCGGCAGGTTCGGGTCGAGCTGGTGGGCGAAGATCCGGCTGTGCTGGTTCTGCGCCGCGTGCTCGCCCCAGCCGGTCACGTACGAGATGTTCAGCGCGTTGCGGCCGAGCAGGTAGTCGGCGGTCTGCACCGCGCCGTCCCGGTACCGCGCGTCCCGGGTCAGGTCGAACGCGGTGGCGAGCACGACCGCGTTGTTGATGACGTTGCTGTTGCCGCCCCAGACGTACGCGCCCGCGTCGCCGGGCAGCGGCAGCCCGTACGCCTGCCCGTGCAGGGTGGCCAGGTAGCGGTCGGCGGCGGCGGTCACCGAGGCGCGGATCCGGGCCCGCTCGGCGGCCGGCAGTCCGTTCGGCACGGTGGCCAGGTCGAGCCGGCCCAGCGCGGCGACACTCTGCCAGCCGAACGCGCCTCCGGCGTCGAACACCTCGGCGGTGTGCAGCGGCGACGTGGTGAGATCGGTCAGGTACGCCGCCTCGCCGGTGGTCAGCCACAGCTCGACGGCCGCCCAGTAGAACTCGTCGGTGACGTTCGTGTCGTCGTACGCGCCGCCGCCGTTGCCGTCCGCTGCCGAGGCGTAGATCTTCGGGTGGGCCTTGGCCGCCGCGTACGCGGTCCGCGCGGCGGTGGCGCAGCGGGCCGCGAAGGCCGCGTCGTACGGCGCGAAGAGCCGGGCGCACTGGGCGGCGACGGCGGCCAGGTTGAGGGTCGCCGCGGTGGACGGCGGGTGCAGCTCGCGCGGCTGCGGGTCGCCCTGCGGGGCGAGCGGCAGGCCCGTCCAGTTCCGGTCGTGGATCTTGTGGTGGGCCATTCCGGCGAGCGGCTGGCCGGCGGGGACCTGCATCCGCAGCAGGAACTCCAGCTCCCAGCGGGCCTCGTCGAGGATGTCCGGGACCTGGTTGCCCCGCTCGGGCACGCGCAGCGTCGAGTCGCCGAGCGCCGCGCCGCCGCCGGCCGTCTCCGCGGTCTTGGTCCGCTCGAAGGCGTTCAGCAGCTGGTAGGTGGCGATGCCGCCGTTGACCACGTACTTGCCGTGGTCGCCGGCGTCGTACCAGCCGCCGCGCACGTCCAAGCGGTGGTCGCAGACGCCGGGCTGGCAGGGTACGTCGGTGTCGCCCTGGTTGGGTGCCACGCCGAGGTGCCCGGCCGGGCGGGCGTACTCGGCGCCGATCAGGTCGCCGTCGATCGGGATGCCGCTGCGCTGGGCGTAGAAGAACTGGAGGGCGTCGACGCGTAGCCGGTCGTAGAGGGTGCCGGAGATGTCGAACGGGTGGCTGGTCTCGCCGTCCACGACCAGCGTGTAGCCGATGCCCGGGGTGCGGAACGACGAGAAGTCCACGGTCTGCACGTGCTGCGCCGACGCCGGGTCGACCCCGCGTGGGGTGGTCCGGCCGCCGGCCACCACCGTGCCGGCCGCGGACTTCAGCTGCCAGGGCAGCGGGTCGGTGGCGTCGGTGACCAGGGTGGCGTGCTTCGGGCCGCCGGGCAGGTAGCCGACCTGGTTGACCCGTACCCGTGGCCCGGTGTCCGGCTCGTACGGCGGGGCCGCCTCGCCGCCGCGCAGCGAGACGTTGTCCAGGCAGAAGGTCTGCGCCTGCGGGCTGCCGCCGACCTGGAAGATGAGCTGGGCGGCGGGGTTGTCGGCCGGGGCGGTGAACGTCCTGGTGACGTGCTGCGGGGTGCCGGTCGCGGTGGCGTTGACGCTCGCGTACGTGGTGTAGGGCGCGCTGCCGAGTTGGAGCACCGCGGTGAGGGCCGCCCCCGGGTTGGCGGAGACGTCGAAGGACAACTCGTACTCGGCGCCGGCGATGAGTGGCACGGCGTCCTGGCCGATACCGGCGTCCCAGGGGTTCGCCAGGCCCCCCGGGACGGTGGTGCAGAGCCGGCCGTCGGTGACCCCGAGGTCGCCGGTGCCGTACGAGAACCAGGGTGAGGTGCCGGCGCTGAAGTCGCCGTTGCGGATCTGCTCGGGGGCGTCGGGGGGAACCGCGGCGTGGGCCGCGCCTGCGGTGGCGCCGGTGAGCACGAGGGTGGTGGCCGCGGCGAGCGCCGTCAGGCGACGTCGGGATGGGGTCACGGAGGGTCCTTCCGTGCGTCGGGGAGGGAGCGGTGGTGCTGGGAGCGCTCCCAATCCGACTGATGTTTCCAGTGCCCTCCCCCGATGTCAATCGATCCGAGGCGATGGGATCCCGGCGCGCCCGACAGTGAGATTCGCCGCGCCACGCGGCATCCTCCTGATCTCCTAGAGACAACTGCGCCCTCCGTTTGGCAGGCTGCCTCCCATGACCCTGAAGCTTCGTTCCGTGGGGGCGAGCGACCGTGGGCTGATCCGCAGCGGTAACCAGGACGCCCGGCACGCCGGGAACTGGCTGGTCGCCGTCGCGGACGGCATGGGCGGCATGGCCGCCGGTGACCTGGCCAGCCGGATCGCGATGGACGCGGTCGCCCCGCTGGACGTGGAGACCCCCGAGGACGCGTTGGTCGCCGCCCTGCAGGGCGGCATCGAGCTGGCCACCGCGCGGATCCGGCAGGCCGTCGCGGAGGACCCGGAACGCCAGGGCATGGGCACCACCCTGACCGCGCTGCTCTTCGCGCGCACCGGCAGTTGCCTGGCCCTGGCCCACGTCGGCGACTCCCGGGCGTACCTGTTCCGCGAGGGCGTGCTGAAGCAGGTCACCCGGGACGACACCTTCGTGCAGATGCTGGTCGACCAGGGCGTGATCACCGCCGAGCAGGCGAGCAGCCACCCGCGGCGGGCTGTGGTGACCCAGGCGTTGCAGGGCGACGAGGTCAGTCCGGCGTACGCGACGATGGTGCCGCGGGCCGGCGACCGCTGGCTGCTGTGCAGCGACGGCCTCTCCAACGTCGTCCGCGCGGACACCCTCGCCGAGGTGCTCGCCGGGTACGTCGACCGGGAGGCGTGCGCGGCGAAGCTGATCGACCTGGCGCTGCGGGCCGGCGGCCCGGACAACGTGACCGTGGTGATCGCCGACGTCGTCGACGAGTAGCCCGGGTCGGGGCCGGCGCGGCTGCCGCCGGTTCGGCGGGTCAGCGGCGGCGCGGCGTGGTGCGCCGGGTCGGCTCGGCGGTGGTCGGATCCTCCGGCCACGGGTGCCGTGGGTAGCGTCCGCGCAGCTCCGCCCGGACCTGCGGGTAGCCCACCCGCCAGAACGAGGCCAGGTCGGCGGTGACCGCCACCGGCCGGCCGGCGGGGGAGAGCAGGTGCAGCAGCACCGGCACCCGACCGTCGGCGATCCGCGGCGCGTCCCGCCAGCCGAAGGTCTCCTGCAGCTTCACCGCGAGCACCGGCGCGGCCGGGTCGGCGTAGTCCACCCGGATCCGGGAGCCGCTGGGCACGGCGAGCCGTTCCGGTGCCAGCTCGTCCAGCCGGGCCGCCTGCCGCCAGTCCAGCAGCCGGCGCAGCGCCGCCGCGACGTCGATCCGGCCCAGGTCGGCCCGGCGGCGGGCCCCGGCCAGCTCGGGGCCGAGCCAGCTGGGCGCGTCGGCGAGCAGCGCCGGGTCGGACACGTCTGGCCAGTCGTCGCCGAGCGCCTGCCGGCAGAAGGCCAGCCGCCGGCGTAGCGCCGCCGCCTCCGGTGTCCAGGTCAGCAGGCCCAGCCCGGCCTCGCGCAACCCGGTCAGCACCGCGTCGGCGACCAGCTCCGGCTCCGGTGCCGCGAGGGGCCGGTCGACCAGTTCGATCGCGCCGAGCCGGACCACCTCGCGGGCCACCACGTCCCCGCCGGACCAGCCGACCTCCCGGTCGGTCCGCAGCAGCGGCCCGCCGGCCTCCCGCGCGGTCGCCTCGGCCACCGGGGCGGCCAGCCGGACCCGGGCGGTCGGCGCGCCCGGGGACCGGTCGGCCACCGCGATCGCCAGCCACGTCGACCCGGCCAGCCCCGACCCGGCCGCCAGCTCCGCGGCGGTCCCGCCCGCCATCAGGTACGCCGACCCCCCACCGCCCCGCCGCACCCGCCCCAACCGCTCCGGATACGCCAACCCCACCACCACCCCCGCCACAAGGTCATCCGCCCCCCGCCCCGCCCCCCGCCCCGCCCCCCGCCGCCCCCCGCGATCTTGCACTTTGGGTCCGCGTGGTGCGGCTTTCGCCCCGTTTGCCGGGGCGCCAACTGCAAGATCGCGGGGAGGGGGCGCGGGGGTGGGGAGGGTCGCGCGGAGGCGGCGTACCTCGGCGCGCCAGCGGGTGGTGGCACCAGGGTCGGCGTGGCCGGTGCGGAGGTGGCGCCAGAGGGCGGTGAGGTCGTCGGCGGCGCCGGTGAGGGTCTCCTCGGCGAGCAGGGCCACCACCTCCGCGGCCCGGTCGGCGCCGACCCGCTCCGCCCCGTCCAGCAGCGCCCGGGCCAGCCGAGGATGCACCCCGACCGTCGCGATGGCCCGTCCCCGGGCGGTGATCCGGCCGTCCGCGTCCACCGCGCCGAGCGTGGTGAGGGTCTCCCGGGCGACGGTGAGGGCGGCCGGCGGCGGCGGGTCGGGCAGCGCCAGCCCGACCCCGTCCGGG
The DNA here is from genome assembly GCF_040634005.1 of Micromonospora sp. NPDC007271. Taxonomy (NCBI): domain Bacteria; kingdom Bacillati; phylum Actinomycetota; class Actinomycetes; order Micromonosporales; family Micromonosporaceae; genus Micromonospora; species Micromonospora sp. NPDC007271. Next base: position 1,504 of record NZ_JBEYER010000131.1, on the reverse strand, counting down.
TCGCCCCAGGCCGCCAGCTCCAGGGCGAAGCCGGTCAGGTCGGCGGTGGCGATCTCGGGCTCGGGCTGCGCGGCGAGGTGCCCGTGGGTGGCCTCCGACCAGCACCGGTAGACCACGCCGGGCGCCTCCCGCCCGGCCCGGCCGGCCCGCTGGGTGGCCGCCGCCCGGGACACCGGCACGGTCACCAGCGCCCCCAGCCCCCGGGCCAGGTCGGTGCGGGGCACCCGGCTCAACCCGGCGTCCACCACCACGCGTACCCCGGGCACGGTCAGGCTGCTCTCCGCGACGGCGGTGGCCAGCACGACCCGCCGCCGGTCGACGGTTCCGGGGTGCCGCCCCGCCTCCGGCATCTCGGCCGTTCCGGGGTGCCGCCCCGCCTCCGGCACCTCGGCCGTTCCGGGGCGCGGCGCCGCTTCCGATGCGCCGGGCCGGGAGGGTCGCGGTGCGTCGGCCTCGACCGATCGGAGCCGCAGCGCGGCGTCCTGCGTCGCGGCGGGCAGCCGACCGTGCAGCGGCAGGACCGTGACCGAGTCGGGCAGGTCGGCCAGGCGGGCGGCGACCGCCGAGATCTCGCCGGCCCCGGGCAGGAAGACCAGCACGTCCCCGGCCTGCTCGCGCAGCGCCCGGCGGACGGTGGCGGCCACGTGGTCCAGCAGCGCCGGCGCGACCCGGCCCCCGCCCGGCGTGGCGACCGGCCGGGGCGGCGGTGCCCAGATCCGGGTCACCGGGTGCAGGGCCGCCGCCGCCCGGACCACGGGCGCCGGCCGTTCGGTCCCGCCCAGCAGCGCGGCGAACCGGTCGGCCTGCGGGGTGGCGGACATCGCCAGCAGCCAGAGGTCGGGCCGGAGCGCGCTGCGGGCGTCCACGCTGAAGGCCAGGGCCAGGTCGGCGTCGAGCTGCCGCTCGTGGCATTCGTCGAGCAGCACCGCGTCGACCCCGGGCAGTTCCGGATCGTGTTGCAGCCGCCGCACCAGCAGGCCGGTGGTGACCACCTCGACGCGGGTGTCCGGCCCGACCCGGCGCTCGCCGCGGACGGCGTACCCGATCCGTCCGCCGACGCGCTCCCCGAGCAGGGCGGCCATCCGGTGTGCGGCGGCCCGGGCGGCCACCCGGCGGGGCTCGGCGACCACCACCCGGCCGGCGACCTCGTCGGCCACCGCGAGGGGGGCGAGGGTGGTCTTGCCGGTGCCGGGCGGCGCCACCAGGACCGCCGTGCCGGCCGTGTGCAGCACTTCGGCCAGCGCGGGCAGCACCGCCCGCACCGGCAGGTCGAACGACACCTCCGAAAGCACCGACCCACTGTAAGGAAGGGTCCCGTGACAACGCCTGCGGTAGGGGCGAGGACCCCTGCTGTCAGGTGCACATCGGCCGCGGCGGTGGCCGGGTCCGCCGACCCGGCCCAGCTGCTCGGCGGCCCGGTCCGGGACCGGATCCGGGTGTACGGCTGGGTTCCAGCCCTGGTTGGCCAGGCCGTGGCCGGTGGTGTCGACGTACTCGACGAAGC
>NZ_JBEYER010000130.1:0-17289 GCF_040634005.1 Micromonospora sp. NPDC007271 | reverse complement strand
CGGCCCGTAGTCCCAGAAGGCGAAGGCCTCGGCCGGCTCGGTCTGCACGACCCGGCGTCCATGGACGCCCACCCCCGGCCCGCCCGTGCACACAAACCCGCACAAGGAGCGCAAGCCGCCATGAAGACTCCACCCGCCCAGTCGTCCACTGCCGTCACCGTCACCGCGTCGGACGCCAGGACCGTCACCTTCCGGGTGCCGATCGCCGCCCGCGTGGTCCACGAAGACACCGACACCGACATCGCCGCCTTCGAGTACCTCCTGGAAGAAGCCCTCGACGGCGGGGCGATCCGGGTCACCGGCTGCCACAACCACACCCTCACCCCGCCCGGACCCGCCGACCCGCACACGCAACGCCGCCTGCGGGTGGTGGCCGCCGACGCGCGCGTCGCCGTCACCGCGCCCGCCGGCACCGCGCCGGCCGACGTCACTCGGCGCACTGGCGGCCAGCTCACCTCCCGCCTGAGAGTCCTGCGGCACTACGGCATCCGCCTGCTGGACGCGCCCACCGTGTGGCAGGACAGCGAAGCGTCCCGCGACGAGCAGGACCTGCTCGACATCCTGGAAGGAGCACCTCATGTCATCGCGCCCGCCATGTGAGCACCCGCCGCCGTCCGGAAAGCGTGTGTGGACCCTCGAGCGGATCCGCGCGCTCGGTGCGGTCACCGACGTCGCCACCGCCGGGGAGATCTTCGGCCTGTCCCGCAGCAGCGCCTACGACATGGCCCAGGCCGGGACCCTGCCGGTGCCCGTGATCAAGGTTGGTTCCCGCTACCGCGTGTCCGTGACCGCGATCATCGCCGTCCTCACCGCCACCGACGCCACCCGCCCGCCGCCGACTTGATCGTCCGGCCGTGGCGAGCGTCGATCAACCACCAGCGACACCCGACAATCCGATGCCGCCGGATGCGGCACCGGTGTGAAGGAGAGGCATCTCTGATGGCCGAAGGATCGATCACCAAACAGTGCAGTTGCCGCCGGGACGGCAAACGTCTCGGCGCGAAGTGCCCCAAGCTGCGCCGCGGCACCGGCTGGAACCCCCACCACGGCAGCTGGGCATATCAACTCGAACTCCCCGCTGCCGCCTCCGGTGCTCGTCGGCAGCTACGCCGCGCCGGATTCACCACCCGCGACGAAGCCGCGAACGAACGCGACCACGCGCGGGGTCTGCTCGACCTCGCCGGCCCCGACAAGGTGCTGCGCCAGCACATCGCGGACCTGCTGCACCAGCTCAAACCCGGCGAGCCGCTGCCACAGAAGGATCTCGTCGCCCGCCGTATCCACGCCGGTATGCCCACCACCGGCGGCGCGCTGACCCTCGGCGCCTACCTCGACACCTGGATCGGCAACCGCACCGGCCTCGCACCGGCCACCATGCGCAGCTACCGCGACCACATCACCAAGTACTGGAAGCCCCAGATCGGGCACGTGCCCCTGCACACCCTGACCGCCGGGCACATCCAGACCGTGTTCGCCGCCATCGAAGCCCGCAACACGGAGATCCTCACCCTGCGCGCCAGCCCCGACCGCGCGGTGCGGGACACGGTCAAGGGCGTGCGCACCGTCAGCGCCGCCAGCATGCACCGCATCCTCGCCACCCTCCGCAAGGCCCTCAACGACGCCCGCCGCCTCTACCGCCACCAGCTCGTCGACCACAACCCCGCCGAGTCGGTGAACCTGCGCTCCGGCACCCCACCCAAGCCGAGACTGTGGACCGCCGCCGCCGTCAACCGCTGGCGGCACACCGGACGCCGCCCCAGCCCCGTCATGGTGTGGACCCCCGCGCAAGTCGGCCAGTTCCTCGACTACGTCGAAGCCCACGACCCCGAACTATCGGCGCTGTTCGACCTCGCCGTGCACCGCGGACCCCGACGCGGTGAGCTGGCCGGGCTGCACGACTACGACGTCGACCTGGCCACCGGCGAGCTCACCATCACCGAACAACGCACCAGCGTCGGCTACCAAGTCATCGAAAAGGAGGTGAAGTCCGCCGCTGGTGACCGGATAGTGCCCCTCGCAGAGGAAACCGTCGACGTGCTGCGCGCCTACCTCGCCCGACGCGCAGCGTGGAAACTCGCCGCCGGCCACACGTGGCACCGCAGCGACATCTTCTTCGTCCGCCGCGACGGCCGACCCTGGCACCCCGAACTCATCACCGCACGCTTCGACCGCCTCGTCACCGCCAGCGGCCTACCACCCGTCCGATTCCACGACCTGCGACACACCGCCGCGACCCTCATGCTCGCCGCCGGAGCCAGCATCAAGGAAATCCAAGACACCCTCGGCCACGCCTCCTACAAACTCACCGCCGACACCTACACCTCCGTCCTGCAGGAACTGAAGCGATCCACCGCCGAGGCCACCACCAAACTCATCCCCCGCCGCAACCGCAAAGCGGCATAAGCACCACCCCTGAATAGAGTGATCCGGCCCGCGGCAGGCCTGTGATCCCGTCGCGGCAGACCGGCCAGCCCGCCGGGCTGCTCGCCTTCGGATCCGCCATGGCCGTCCGATCGGCCGCCGCCCCGCCAGGACTTTCGGAGCTACCACCAGGCCGTGGCGCCCCTGAAGCCGCACCCGGCACCGGGTATGGCGCCGGGTGCCGTACCACCGGATGTCGCCGGGCGGGTTGAGGTCAAGCTGTTGGCCGCAGCCGAGTTCGGCCACGGCCAGCCCCCTGACCTCGCCGAACAACTCGGTCCCGGGCCGTGCCGTGCCCGGGATACTCCGTCCAGGCGACCCGGTCGGGAGTCATCGGTCGGTCGTCGGGAAGCGAGACGGGCTTGCCGATCCCACGCGTGCCGATTGAAAGCAGTAGAGATGCTGCTGCGCATGGGACTACGACTGAGTGACGTCGAGGCATGCCTGCACGTTGCGCAACTTATTGCCCAGGTTCACAAGGCTTCGAGCGGCGGCCTTGAGGTCCTTGGAGGCGGCGCGCATAGCGGCCAGGTTCGCGGCGTCGATGCCCGCGTTCGCCTTGACCCAACGGTCGATGGTGCGGGCGATGTGCTCGGCCAGTTCGGCTTCCTTGGTCACCACGCTGCGGAAATGCCCGGCGGACTCGGTCCAGTTCCACGGGTGGGGCTCGTGACCGGCGCCAGCGGTGTCAAGCTGGTAGTTGGTGTGCTTCAGCGAGGTGCTGATGCCGTCCTCGTGCACGCTTCACCGCGTCGTTGATCGGTTGGCCCTGGCGACGGCGTCCACGCCGGCGGTATCCCGCACCGCCAGGAGGTAGGGCCTGATCGTCTTGGCCGCGTAGGGCTGTCGGCGTACGAGTTCCTCGGACCCGTGAACTCAGGGCGGGCGTAGGCGCTGGTACGGGGGAGCTGGCGTGCGCGAGCCCTGTCTCCGGTCGTTTGGGCGATGTCAGGGGACGGGGGTCCAGTGCCAGGGCCGGGGCCCCTGTTCGCCGCGGATGCACGCCAGCCGGTACCGCGCTTGCGAGTTCAGACGGGGTTGCTGGGTGGCCATCTGCGCGGCGAACGTGACCTTGCGCAGCTCCCGCGCATCGCGCAGGACGGCGTAGCCCTCCCATTCGGTGACGTCGTAACCGTAGCGTGTGCAGAATCGCGCCCACTCTGTCGCTGTCATGGATCCGAACGTGAAGTGGTCAACTGCAATGGATGCGAGATCCCACTCGGGATGTCCGTAGGCGAAGCGCTCTAGATCGAGCACGACTGGGCCGGTGGTGGTGGTGACGATGTTGCCGCCCCAGGCGTCGCCGTGCACGGCTGCCTTTGGAAGGCCGGCGGGCAGGTTTTCGTACTGCTCGGTTAGGCGCTGAAGGTGCTTCAGTAGCCACTCCCGCTCTTCGGCGTTGAACACCGTGGTCTCGGTGATGCGTTCCTTGAGCCGCACGAACGGCGCCAGCGCGGGCAGGGCGAGGTCTGGTGGGGGTTGGAGGTCGTGGATTTGCCGGAGGATGTCGGCCACCTGGTCAATAGTTCCCTCGTGGTGTTCGGGCAACTCCTGCCAGAACGTCACGGCCCGGCCGTCGACCTGTACTGGCTGGGCAACGCCGGGCACGACCCGGACGACAGGGATGCCAGCCTGTTGCAGCCAACGAGAGACCCGTACCTCCTTGGCTGCTGCGCCTGTTTGTCCGGGTCGTGTAACGCGGGCGACGACAGCGCCGGGAAGGCGGTACAGGACGTTCTCCCCTGCCCGGATTAGCTCAGCGCCCGTGGCGTCGAGCCCGGCCTCCTGGCAGGCTCGGGTGAGCACTGCCATGACGTCGGTCATGCAACCGCCCTGACCGTCGACTGGAGTTGGGTGCGCAGCGCGTCAACCTCTGGGATGCCCGTATGGGTTCCGGCCAGGCGATGCAGCTCGCGAAGGTCGTCTGCGGCGCGGAGAGAGCGAACGGTGCCAGCATCATTGAGCGCGAGCTGACCGATGTGCGCGGCCTCGCGAGGATCACCTTGGACCATGGTGAGTGATGCAAGTTTGGTGCGGGAGATCGCTCTGGAACGTGCGAACTCTGGCTGGTGATGCTCAACCGAGTACTGGAACCGGCTGCCGGCCTCGGTTGGAAGCTTGGTGTTCATGGCAACGTCGTACAGCGCGTGAGCGGTGTCGCCGTGGTGCTGGGCCTCGTCGTAGAAGCGCATCCAGGGCGGGTCGTCGGCTGGCTGCGAGTGAGCGAACGCCTCGTCCGCCGCTCCTACTGCCGCCAGGGCCTCCTGGGCGCGAGCCGGACCGAGCTTGGCCAGCGCGCGAGCGCGGACGGTATGAAGCATGGCGCGTTCTGTTGCCGTGAGCCGTTCGGCTCGCACGAGCCCCATCTCGACGTAGGTGAGGCCGTCGTCGGGCTGCCCACACCAGACGGCCTGGCGAGCCATGTAGGACAGCAGCAGGGCCCGTTGGTGCCAGTTCCCGCCGATCTCCGCGCACTGCAGCGCGAAGGCGAACCTCCTGCGCGCGGCGTCGTGTTCGTAGGCGTCGAAGAGCATGAACGCGACTACGCCGGCCAGCTGCGCCATGGCGGTGTGCAGGTCGGGTTGGAGCTTCGGCGGGCACGAGCGTTGGAGGAGCTGGGCGAGCCGACGCAGCTTGTCGTCGGCGATTTCGCGGGTGAGGGCGCCGCCGTGGCTGTTGTCCCAGTGCTCGAAGATGTCCGCCGCTTCGACGACCTGTTTGATGTGTTCGCGGCCGATGCGTTGCGGTAGTTCGTGTGATGGCCCGGTTCCTAGCAGCGTCATCGCGGGAGAGCTGACGACGCCGGCTCCCACCAACACTCCCAGCATGCCGAGCATGTCTCGTCGGTCCACGTTATCGACGTTAGCCGAGCTACGAGCACGCGGGTTATAGAAGCCGAGCTCCTCGTCGCTCTGGGCGCCGAGGGCGGCTCGCAGCGCGGCACGGTACTCAGCCTTGGGCCAATGGATCAGTCCGTCTTCGAGCTTGCCCAGATAGTTGGCGTTGAAGGCGCTGCGGCTGCGCCGGTGCGGGTCCGGATACAGCACCTCGTTGACCAGAGCTACCAACTCGGACCGCGACATCAGCTCTCCGGGGCACCGTGGAGAGGGCAGGCGCTCGCGCGCCGAGCGGAGTAGCTGGTTCGTCACGATGCGGCCCCGGGTCAGCGTCAGGCTGCTTTGAACCGCGCAGCCCTTGAACATTTCACTTGCCGTATTTGGGACAGCATTGCACCGTCAGTCACTCTTCTCAAGCCCCGTGTGAAGTCGATCCTGATCGTTCTCTCTGCCCTCCTGACGAGACAGTTGGGCCGGCCTGGTGAGGCCGGCCCAACTGAGGGAAGGAGCTTCGGGAGTGAAGATCAGCGAAGGCCGAGCTCGCCTTCGCGCAGGCCGTCAAGGAAGGCGCGCCACCCGGCCGCGGAGAAGACGAGGGTTCCACCGCTGCGATCCTTGGTGTCCCGAACGCCAACAGTGACCCGATCGTGTGCCACCTCGACGCAGTTTCCGCCGCCGCTGCTCTTGGTGGACTTCCGCCAGTTGGTGAAGGTCGGTTCGGTCACGCTGCTCTTCCTGTCACGTCGTAATCTTGTCGGCGGTGTCCAGCAGGAGCCGCACACTCTGCTCGGGTCGGAGTGAGGCCTCGCTCAACCGCTCGTACAGGTCAAGGTAGTGGTTCACGGCCTCAGGGTTGGTCAGCACCAGGTCGTCGGTGACGGTGTCGACCGCGACGACGACCGGGTCCTGCGGGTCCGGGTAGGTGTAGATCGAGAACCCCGACCGCGGCACCATGTGGCCGCTGATCCGACCGTCAACGGGCAGGACCTGCACACTGATCTTGCTAGCCGTATTGGCCTGATGGGCGATGTGCACCAGCTGATCGCGAAGCACGGGAGCGGCAGCAGCAGGCCGGCGGACCGCCAGCTCATCGATGACAACCTCGTAGGTAGGGCCGTCCGGGCGATGAAGCACTCGTTGCCGTCCGATACGCGCCTCGACCGCACGTTCGGGAGCGAAATGCGCCGACCAGTCGGCCTTGTCAACGCCCGCTCGCGCCCGCGTGAACTCTCCGGTCTGCAGCAGTCCAGGTAGCAGTGTCATGTGGTACTCGCGGATAGCGGATGCGCCTGCCTCAAGGTTCGCATACAGCGCCTGGCGGGCTCCCATCTCACTGGCCGCCGACTCCCACCATCCTCGCTCGCTGGCCTGCCGGGCGATGGTCAGCAGCGTTGTCCATTCCTCCCCGGTGACCTTGAGCTGCTCCAGAATCTTCATCACGTCGTTCGGATTGGGCCTCATGCGGCCGTTCTCCAGCCGCGAGACGGTCGTCCTCGGGAGGCCGGCCGCGCGGGCCAGCGCCTCGGACGACATCCGCCGGTCCTGACGTAGCGCAACCAGCTCGGCCGCCAGCCGCAGCCGCCGGACGTACGTACTGATCACCAGCACCTCCGACCGACGCCCTGAGTGAACTGTGCAATGACGCGGACGTCGCCGGCCCGAGCGTACATCTGAACGGTTCGTGCCCGTAACCCTCCGCGACCGGGACGACGAGGGATGCGACGAGGATCCCTCCCTCCCCAACCATCCCCCTCCCTCCCCAGCCGAGCGTCTTCCCTCGGCATCAGCCGGTAGGCGACCGTGGTCGGCAAGTCACGGATGCCACCAGGGCGATGACAGACCGTGACGCGAAGGCTGGCGACTGAGCACTCGGGCGTGTCATGACGAGGCGGATCGACCCGTTGGGCGACGCCTTCGAAGGCCTATGTCCCCTTTTGGAAAGGCTTGCGTGATGTATGAGCAGGATGAGCTGGCCCGCTACGGCTATCGACAGGAGCTGGCCCGGAAGCTGCGGTTCCGGGACCTGATCGCGTATGGGCTGGTGTACATGGTGCCGATTGCGCCGATGGCGATCTTCGGCAGCGTCTACGCCGGCTCCGGCGGCATGGTGGCCCTGGCGTACGCCATCGGTGTCGTGGCCCTCGTGTTCACGGCGTTCTCGTACGCGCAGATGGTCCGAGCGTTCCCCATGTCAGGCAGCGTCTACAACTACGCCGGCCGCGGCATCAGCCCACCCGCCGGCTTCCTCGCCGGCTGGGTGATCCTCCTCGACTACGTGCTCGTGCCGGGGTTGCTGTATCTGGTGGCATCGGTGGCGATGCACGCGACCGTGCCCGCCGTGCCGGTGTGGCTGTGGCTGTTGGGCTTCGTCGCGGTCAACACCGTCGTCAACTCGGTCGGGATCCGGATGACCGCGGTGGTCACTCGGGTGATGCTGGTCGGCGAGCTGACCGTCCTGGCGATCTTCATCGCCGTCGCAGGCTGGGCGATCGCCTCCGGGAAGGGTCGGTTCAGCTGGGAGGCGTTCTACAACCCGGACACCTTCACCTGGTCGGTCGTCGCTGGGGCGGTGTCAATCGCCGTGCTCAGCTTCCTGGGTTTCGACGGGATCAGCATGCTGGCCGAGGAGGCCAAGGGCGGTTCCCGGCCGATCGGCCGGGCGATGGCGGCGGTCCTGATGCTGGCGGGGGTGTTGTTCATTGCGCAGACGTGGCTGGCCGCGATGCTCGTCCCCGACCCGTCCGGGCTGCTGGCCGACGGGGATCCGAATGGCACCGCCTTCTACGACGCCGCCCAAGTCGCGGGCGGGAGCTGGCTGGCAACCCTGTGCGCGGTGGCCACCGCGATCGCGTGGGGCCTGCCGAACTCGATGGTCGCCCAGGTAGCCACCTCGCGGTTGCTGTACGCGATGGCCCGGGACCGGCAGCTGCCCGCGTTTCTGGCGAAGGTGTCGATCCGCCGGAACGTGCCGATCAACGCCACTCTGCTCACCGGTGCCGTGTCCCTCGCCCTCGGCCTGTACATGGCCACCCGCGCCGACGGGATCACGCTCCTGTCGTCGCTGATCAACTTCGGGGCGATGGTCGCCTTCCTCGTCCTGCACGTCTCCGTGGTCGTGCACCACCTCATCCGCCGACGCAGTCGCAACTGGTGGGCGCACCTGGTGATGCCTGCGGTCGGGTTCGTGATCCTCGCCTACGTGGTGGTCAACGCGAACATCGCCGCCCAGCGCCTCGGCCTGGCTTGGCTCGCCCTCGGCGTGGTGGTGCTCGCCGGCCTGTACGCCACGGGTCGCCGGCCGGTGCTGTCCGGTCTGGCACCCGTCCAGCCACAGCAGCCTGACGTGGAGAGGGTGTGACCGTCATGGAGAAGATCACCTACCGCCCGGCGCGGGACGAGTTGGCCTACACCTTCGGCGGGCGCATGCCGGTCGCGCACCTGCGCTCCGGTGACGTGCTCGAAGTGGCTACGGAGGACTGCTTCGGCGGGCTCGTGCGGGGACCGGCGGACCTGCCGTCGCAGGTGTGCCGCATGCCCTACCTCAACCCCGTCTCCGGTCCCTTCTTCATCGAGGACGCCGAGCCCGGCGACACCCTCGCCATCCACCTCGCCTCCATCACCCCCGCCCGCGACTGGGGTGTGTCCTCGACGTTCCCGCACTTCGGTGCCCTCACGTCGACCTCCCACACGGCAACCCTGCAGCCGCCGCTGGAGGAGCGAGTGTGGGTGTACAGCATCGACCGACAGGCGGGCAGTGTGCGGTTCCAGGCCACGGAGAGCGACCACAGCGTCGACCTGCCGCTGGAGGCGATGATCGGCACGATCGGGGTGGCCCCTGGCGGGTTCGAGGCCCGCTCCACGATCGTCCCGGACACCCACGGCGGGAACCTCGACACCCCACAACTGCGTGCCGGGACAACCCTCTATCTCGGTGTCAGGGTGCACGGGGCGATGCTGGCGCTCGGCGACGGCCACGCCCGCCAGGGCGAGGGCGAGGCCTGCGGCGTCGGTGTCGAGATCGCCACCACCACAACCCTCGCCGTCGAGGTCATCAAGGGCGTGCCGACGGTGTGGCCGCGCCTGGAAACCGACGCCGCAATCATGTCGATCGGCTGCGCCCGCCCATTGGAGGACGCCTACCGCATCGCCCACCACGACCTCGTCGGCTGGGTGGGATCCCTGACCGGCCTGGAGACCCTGGACGCCTACCAATTGGCGTCGCAGGCGGGGCGGGCGCCGATCGGCAACGTGTGCGACCCGAACTACACCGTCCTCGCGGCGGTCGACAGGGCCCTGCTCCCCGCGCCCGAACCCGCCTACGGCGGCGTGCACGCCCGGTTGCGGCAGCTTGCCGTCGGGCTGCGGTGAAGGGGGCGGGACTGATGGCAATCCCGCGCTTGCCGCTGCGCGACGAGTTGTTCCTGCTCGGCCACAACGACGACACCGGCCACCCGCACATCCACCGCCAGGCGCTGGCGCTGGGGCTGGCCGGCGCGGTCCTGATCGACCTGTTCCTCGCCGGGCGGATCGCCCTCGACCCGACCGACGACCGCCCGGCCGGCGACCGGTGGCTGCGCCTGTACAGCGATCAGCCGGTGGGTGACCTGATCGCCGACACCGCCATCGCCGCCATCCGCCGCGGGCGCACCGCCCCACCGGTGAAGGTCTTCCTGCGTGGCTTCGCCGACGACCTGTACGAGCGCACCCGCGCCGGACTTGTCGCCGCCGGGATCCTTCGGCAGGTCACTCGCCGACGCCTCGGTGGCCTCGCCCGTACCGACACCTACCTCCCGACGGACACCAAATGGCCTGTTGTCGCCCGGGCCCGGCTGCGATACCTCGCCGCCGGTCGGGAGCAGCCCGACAACCACACCGCCGCCCTCGCCGGACTTGTCGCCACCCTCGGCCTGACGGCCCACCTGTATCTCGATGACGACACCACCGTCCTCACCGAACGACTCAAGGCGATCGCCGGCCAGCATCATCGGTCGGTGTGGGACATCACCGCCGCCGTCGACGCCGCGGTCGGTGACCTCGCCACCGCCACCTACCGGTGAGCGCGACATGGAGAGCTACGCGATGAATGCCGCTGCGCGTATCCGCGCTGCTCGCTGGACGGACAAGGACCTGGTCGCCGCGCTGATCGCCGACGCCTTGCACCTCAGCCCGCTGGCGGCGTGGCTGCTACCTGACCTGCAGCAGCGCCGCCAGGTGCTCACCGATGTCGTGGCGATCTGGGTAGAGCATGCGCTGTTCTTCGGCGACATCCACCTCACCGACGACCACACCGCCACCACTGTCGGCTTCCACCGCTACCGGCCCATCCCGCCACCAGCCAACTACCGCACCCGCCTGACTGAGGTTGCCGGACCACACGCCGACCGGTTCGATCTGCTGGACGCGCTTCTAGCCGAGAAACAGCCGACCGAGCCGCACTACCACCTCGCGTTCCTCGCCGCCCGTCCCGACGCCCAGAAGGCCGGCCGTGGCACCGCGCTGCTGGCCCATCATCGCAGCCGACTCGACCGCATCGACCTACCGTCCTGGACCGCCGTCCTCGCAGGCGGGGAGCACCTGTTCGCGCGCCACGGCTACACGCCTCGACCGGCGATCGCCCTGCCCGATGGCCCGGCCCTGCAGCCGATGCGCCGCAACGCCCGCCGTGACAGCAGCAGCGGCGGGGGCATGCCGATCAACCCGGCCCGCCCCGTCGACAACCGCTGGCAGGGCTTCCATGTCTAGCCCTGCCGCTCTCGTCACCAGACAGGCCGGCCCGGCGACCGACCATCTCGACCCCCAACCGATACCGCAAACCATGCCGTTTCCCAGCAGATACCCTCGAGAACTCATCGACGCCGTCGTGCAGCGTGTCACGGACGCCCGCGTCGTGAAGGCATACGGCGCCGTCACCACCGTCGCCCGCCAGATGGGCCTCGACCCGCGCCTGGTCCAGAAGTGGGTCAACAAGGCCACTGCCCCAGTCACCCTCCAGCGAGGCAAACCCGCCGCCGAGTCGCGGGAGGCGTACCTGCCGCCGGGGCTGCTGCACTGCAGGTACTGCCAGCAGCCGATGACGCACGCCCAGTCGCACGACTCGGGCCAGGGCTACCAGTGCCAGAACGGCTGCAGACCCCGCCCGCTGGACGGCGTTGCCGTCGCCGACACCGTCGGCCGAGCGATCCTGGCGCACACCCCTCGGCTCATCCCGTCGACCGGCACGCCGACCCCGCCACACCTCGCAGCCGTCCACGCCCACCGCGTCGTCGCCCGCGTCACCGTGGGGGCCACGCCCAGCGACGTCACCCTCACCTGGCGAGCCACCCCAGTCGTCGAGCCCAACCGGCTCGACACCGAACGCGCCCAGCGTGTCGCAACCGCCCGCAACCTGGCCGTCAGCGACCCGTTGCGCGCCCGGCAGTTCCTGCACGCCAGCCTCACCGGCGTCGACCCCGCCACCGCGCCCGCCAACCCTCTGCACGCCGAAGCCGCCACCCTCCTGGTCGAACTGCAACTCCGCCTCGGCCACCTCACCGACGCCATCACCTGGGCCACCTACGCCCACCACAGCACGGCCCACCTCTACGGACCTACGCGCCAGCGGAGTCTTCACGCCCTCCACATCCTCGCCGCCGCCCACCGGCGCGCCGGACATCACCAGCGCGCGTACCGCCTCTACCGACAGCTCGCTGAACACCTTGCCGCGACCGCCGGGCCGCATGCTTCGCGAACCCTCGCAGCCCAGGCCACCACCGCCCTCGCCCTGCACGCCCTCGGTCACTGCCAAGCCGCCCGCACCCTCCTCGCGGACACCATCACCACCCACCGCCGCGAGCACCCCGGCCACCCCGCCACCGCCCGCATGACCCAGCACCTGACCCGCATCTGGCGCGACTGCGCCGCCAAAGGCCACCAGCACCAGAACGCCGAACCCCCGGCAATTCCACCCGAGGTGAAACCGATCGAACAGCCCGACCTTCCGGCGGGCAGGCCGCGTTCCTTCGACGTCCCCCATTTTGGCCAGAACTCTGCCCTCGACGGGGCAGGACAGCGCACCGCTCGACGCGATTCCGCACGGCGGGGCCACGGCCAGCAGCCACCCATCCGAAAGGCAGACCCCCGCCCATGGACAACGTCGTTGCACGAGGAACCAAGGTCGTGGTGACGGGCGCAGCTGGATTCATCGGCTCGCACCTTGTAGAGGCACTCCTCGACCAGGGGTACACGGTGATCGGCATCGACCGGCGAAGCCCGCGAACAGATCCGATCGCGCGACTCAATTTGCAGGAGGTCGTAGGCCACCCCGGGTTCTCCTGGGCGGAGGCGGATCTGATGGACGCGGACTTGGACAGCCTCATGGAGGATGTTCGATACGTCTTTCACCTCGCGGCGGTGCCTGGTGTCCGGTCGTCGTGGACCGGCTTCCCGCGCTACGTGACGGCGAACATCCTGGCCACCGAGCGTGTGTTGGCGGCATGCGTGCGCCAGGAAGTACCGAGGTTGGTCTACGCCTCGTCATCCAGCGTGTACGGCGTCAGTGGCAGCCCGAGCCGGGAGAACGAGCCGACGCTGCCGATCTCTCCCTACGGGGTTAGCAAGCTCGCCGGCGAGCAGCTCTGCCTGGCCCATGCGAAGCGTCCTGGCAGCCGGTTGTCGGTCGTTGCGTTGCGGTACTTCACCGTCTATGGGCCGAGGCAGCGGCCCGACATGGCGATCGGTCGCGTGCTGGCGGCGGCGTTGACCGGCGAACAGTACACCTTGTTCGGGGACGGTACGCAGCGGCGGGAGTTCACCTACGTCGGGGACGTGGCCGATGCCACGCTAGCGGCGGCGACGGTGGATGTCCCGGCCGCCGTGGTGAACGTCGGTGGCGGTTCGAGCGTCTCGATGATCGACGTCATCGGTATGGCGCGGCAGGTGACCGGGCAGCCGGTCCCGCTCGCCGCCATCCCTGCGCTGGCCGGGGATGTTCCGGCCACTGCCGCCGATCTGACCCTGGCACGCGCTTTGCTGGGGTACCGACCCGACACCGACCTGCACACCGGGTTGGCGCGCCACGCCGAGTGGCTGCGCCGGCTCCCACCCGATCAACTCAGCCTCTACACCCCACCGCGTGTGGCGATCGAGGAGGTGTCCGCATGCTCGTCCTGACGGCCGGATCGGCAAACGAGTTGTACGCGTCGGTGTGTCGAGAGCTCTTGGTGCAAGGGCACCGTGCGACGCCGCGCGGCCTGCCGACCATGGAGGTGCTCGGCGCGCATCTACGGCTGACCGATCCACGTCGCCGGTTCGTCAGCGTGCCGCCGGTGCGTGTGCTGAATCCCGCGTTCGCGGTCGCCGAGGCGCTGTGGATCCTGTCGGGCTCTGACGCACCGTGGATCTTCACGTACAACCGGTCGCTGGAACGGTACGCCGACGAAGGCAGGCTGCAAGGGGCCTACGGACCGAGGATGCGGCACTGGCGCGGCGTGGACCAGCTCGATCACGTTCGCCGTCTGCTGCGGCGCGATCCGGACAGCCGACAGGCGGTCATCCAGCTTTACGACCCGCAGCGGGATACGTGCGGACACCGCGACGTGCCCTGCACGCTGAACTACCGGTTCTTCATCCGCCGCGGCCGGTTGGAGATGCACACCACCATGCGCAGCAACGATGTGTGGCTCGGCCTGCCGTACGACCTGTTCGCCGCGACCATGCTGCATGAGCTGCTGGCCGGCTGGCTCGGCGTGGACCTGGGCACCTATCACCATCACGTCGACTCGTTGCACGTTTACGCCGAGCACGAGCAGGCCGCCGCGACAGTGGCCGAATCCGTGGTTGCACCGTCACCGGCCATGCCGGCGCTGTCGGCACCTGCGGACGGCTTCACCGAATTCCTCACCACCGTGGTGACGGGCGACGTCATGCCGGACGCCGACGCACCCTGGGTGGCGATGGCCGCCGTGCTGGCCAGCTACCGCCGATGGAGCGCGGGCGACCGGCCGGCTGCACGAGATCTCGCCTCGAAGATCGATGGCGACATGGGGCGGGCCTTGAAGAGCTGGTACGCCCGCCTCACCGGCACGGCGGAGCTGGCCGGCTCCGCGAGAGGGGGTGCCTGATGACCGCTACCAACGTCGTGCTGGGTCTGTGCGCGTTCACCCACGACTCGGCCGCCGGGCTCCTGGTCGACGGCGACCTGGTTGGCTTCGCCGAAGAGGAACGGCTCACCGGGGACAAGCACACTGCCGCCTACCCTGCCAAGGCCGTCGCGTGGCTGCTCGACACCGCCGGGATCGGTCCCGGGTCGGTGGATGTGGTGGCCTACAACTTCGACGGCCGCCGTTACCTCGACGCCCTGCCCGCCACCGAACTGTTCGCGCGGATGCCCGAGACGCAGGAGCGGGCGCAGCCCCGAGCGGACAGCTTCCGGAAGGTCCACGACCGGTTCACCGCCCGGATGACTGAACTACAGAGTCGTTTCCCGCGCGCCCGGATGGCGCCGGTGCTGCACCACCGCGCCCACGGCCTGTACGCCTTCGCCTCCAGCGAGTACGACGCCGCTGCCGTGCTGGTGGTGGACAGCCTCGGCGAGGTGCAGTCCACCACCATCGGCAGCGGGCTCCGGCTGTCGAACGGAGACTGCCGCACCGTCATCGCCGAGGACATCACCGACCCGGCGTCACTCGGCTACGCCTACGGGGCAGTCACCGAGCACCTCGGCTGGCGCCGGGGCGACGAAGAGGGCACGGTCATGGCGCTCGCCGCGCTCGGCGACCCAGGCCGGTTCCGCCCACTGATGCGCGAGGCGATTGTGCTGACTGAGCGCGGTTTTGCACTCAATCCGCGCTGGTTTCCGCTGCGCGTCCTCGCCCGCGGCTACCCCCGGGTCAGCGCCGAGTTCGTTGCCGCCACCTGTCCCAGCCGCGACCCCGCCGCCCCGGTGGAGCCCGTCCACGCCGACCTAGCCGCCGCGCTCCAGGACCGCACCGAGGAGGTCATGCTGCACCTGGCTCGCCGCGCCCGCGCGGTGACCGGGATGCGACTGCTGTGCCTCGGCGGTGGGGTAACCGCGAACTGCGTAGCGATCGGCAAGATCGTAGAGGCCGGGATCTTCGACGAGGTCCACGTCCCGCCGGCACCAGGTGACTCAGGCACGGCGATCGGCGCGGCGCTGGCGGCCAGCCTCGACGCCACCCGCCGGATTCCCACCGGCGTCGCCGGCCGCTGCTACCTCGGTCCGGCCTACACGGGGCTGACACTGCCCGAACATCCCCGCCCTGGGCTCAGCGCGTACCGGCCCGCCGTACCGGCCAAGCACCTGGCGATCAAGCTCGCCGAGGGATACACGGTGGGCCTGTTCCACGGCGCGTTGGAGGCCGGCCCTCGTGCGCTGGGCAACCGATCGATCCTGGCCTCACCGCTGCTGCCCGACGTGGTCGACCGACTCAACGCCACGGTGAAGTTCCGCGAGCCGTTCCGCCCGTTCGCGCCCGTCGTGCTCGCCTCGGCCGCGCGCGACTACTTCACCCTGCCGCAGCCGACCCCGTTCATGTCGATCGCCTCCGGCGTGACCGACTTGACACGCGACAAACTGCCCACCGTCGTGCACGTCAACAACACCGCCCGGGTGCAGACCATCACCCCGGACGCGAACTCCTTCCTCGCCGAGGTGCTGGCGGAGTTCGCCGCGATCACCGGCCACCCGGTGCTGATCAACACTTCGCTCAACGTCAAGGGCAAACCGATCTGCGGCACCCCAAACATGGCGATGGACTGCCTGACCGACAGCGGACTCGACGCTCTCATGCTGGAAGGCTGGTGGGTGACCAAGTGCTGATTGGCTACAGCTTCTGGGGCTTCCTCGGCCCCGGCATCACCGACACCCCCGACGGCGGGCGTAGCCACCGCCGGGTGCTCATCGACGGTCTCCGTGAACGTGGGCACGAGATCGTCTTCGTCCAGGCCAACCGAGACCGCGAGGAGGCAGGCCTCGACCTAACCCACGCCTACCGGTGGGACAACGGGCTACCCGAGGTCGACGTGCTGTTCCTGGAGTGGCGCTGGCCGATCCCCGGCCGCAACACCACAGCGTGCGGCACGCTGGGCCACACCTGCGACCTGCACCGGCAGCAACAGTTGCTCGACCACTACACCGGGCGGGGCACTCCCACCGTGGTCTGGGACAAGGACCGGCGGCTCCCGGAGCATGATCCGCTGCGGCAAGGGGCGAACGTGACGGTCTGTGAACCGGCGCTGCATCCTTCGCCCGGCGCGGTGTCGCTGCTGTTCCCGGTCGCGGACTCCGCGCTCGATGTTGCCGATCCCATGGCCCTCGCGGCCCGGCATCGGGACCTGCCGCTGGTGTACGTCGGCAACCAGTACGAGCGCGATGACGCCTTCAACCGGTTCTTCGCCCCGGCCGCCAACAGTCATCCCCATCTAGTCGCGGGGAAGTGGACCAGTACGCAGCGGTGGCCTGGTCTCAACTTCCACGGCCGGGTGCCGTTCGTCGAGGTGAACGCCCTCTACCACCGGTCGGTGGCCACGCTCCTGCTGCTGCCCGACCGGTACGCCCGCGCGGCGCACATGACCCAACGGCTGTTCGAGGCAGTCCTCGCCGGCTGCTTGCCGCTCACCCCGGCGGCCATCCGCGACGCCGCACGGTTCACCCCAACCGAACTGCACGCGGCCGACGGGCGTCAGCTCGTAGGAAGGATCACGGAGCTGGTGAGCCTGGCCGGGACCGAACGTCACGCAGAACTGATCGACCTGTGCCTGGACCGGCTGGATCTGTTCCGCCTATCCCGCCAGCTCGACACCATCGAGCAGGTCCTCGCCGGCCACGGGGTCGGCCGATGACCGGCTCGCCTCCGCCCGCCGGCACCAGCCGGAGACTACTGTCGGCGGCCATGGACAGGATCGCCATCATCGGCTGCGGCGGCTCCGGCAAGACCGTCCTGGCCCGCCATCTCGCCACCACTCTCGGACTTCCCGTCACCAACCTCGACAAGCTCTACTACGACGACGGCTGGAACCCCACCCCGATGGAGAA
>NZ_JBEYER010000129.1:0-17499 GCF_040634005.1 Micromonospora sp. NPDC007271 | reverse complement strand
GTGGGGGGGGTGGGGGGGCCGGGCCCCCCCCGCCGCCCGGACCGCCCGCGTCAGGAACCGGCGGGGCGCAGGTGCTGCACCACGTCGGCGGCGTTCGGCTGGGTGGGCTGACCCGCGCCGTACGGGTTGGTGTCGTCCGGCCAGCCGGTCCAGTTCTTCGTGCTGTAGGCCGCGCCGATGTTGTCCGCGCCGACCGGGACCATCGGCACCTGCTCGACGAAGACCTTCTGGAGCGTGGCCAGGGCCGCGCTGCGCGCCGCGTCGTCGGTGGCGTTGGCGTACGCGGTGAGCGCCGCGGTGGCCTCCGGGTTGTCGAACCGGCCGAAGTTGCCGGCCGGGGACGCCGTGCCCACCGGCTTGAGCAGCCGGCCGTCCATCACCGTCTGGTAGATGTCGTACGGGGTGGCGCCGCCGTTGGTCCAGCGGAAGGTGGCGTCGAACTTGCCCTCCTCGACGTTGCGGAACCAGGCGTCCTGGTTGGCCTTGTCCACGGTGGCCGCGATGCCGATGTCGGACAGGTTGTCCTTCACGATCTCCAGGCTCGTCTGGTAGTCGGACCAGCCGGCCGGGTCGGTCAGGGTGAGGGTGACCGGCTTGCCGGACGGGTCGACCAGGGTGCTGCCCTTGAAGGTGAAGCCGGCGTCGGTGAGCACCTTCTTCGCCCCCTCCACGTCGACCTTGTGGTCCTGCCCCCGGTACTCGGGCGCGAGGTAGGCGTCGCCGGCCGGGCTGGGCAGGCCGGTGACGCTCTTCACCAGCGGGTGGAAGTAGCCGGCCTCGGCCTGCTGGAAGATGTCCTCCCGGTTGATCACCATGTTCATCGCCCGGCGCAGCGCCGGGTTGTCGAACGGCTTCTTGACCGTGTTGAGGTAGAGGCCGTGGATGCCGAGCACGGGCGGCGCCCACACCTTGTGGTTGGCCGGGTCCTTGCCGACGAAGACGGCCTGCACGTTCGGGATGAAGACGAAGCTCCACTCCGACTCGCCGTTGGCCAGCGCGGTGGTCTGCGCGTTGTTGTCGGTGTACGACGTGTACCGCAGCTCCTTGACCTTCGGCAGTTCCTGCCAGTACCCGCCGGTGCGTACCGACAGCGTGGTGGTCTGCGGGGTGAACGACTTCAGCGTGTACGCGCCGCTGCCCACCGGGTTCTTGTTGGCGTCGGTGGACGGCTCCTTGATCCCGGACCAGATGTGTTCGGGCACGATCGGCACCTGGGCGAGGATCTTCTGCTGGTTGACGAACTGCGGCGAGTCGAAGGTCAGGGTCACCTGGTTGCCGCTGGTGCTGACCGACGCGTACGGGATCGCGGCGGTGTTGATCGCCTCGTTCTTCTTGACCAGGTTGTAGGTGAAGGCGACGTCGGCGGCGGTGACCGGCTTGCCGTCGGACCAGGAGGCGTTGTCGCGCACGGTCACCGTGACCGACCGGTAGTCCGGCGTCCACTCCGCCTTGGTGGCCAGCCACGGCTTGAACGGCTCGGCCGGCTTGACCGGGTTCCACATCATCAGCGGCTCGTAGATCTGCCAGCGGTAGCCGAGCGAGGCGGCCGCCGAGGTGGTCAGGAACGGGTTGTGGTTCTCGGTCTGCGGGCCGTTGGGCATGCCGACGTTGAGCACCGTCGCGCCGCCCTTGTTGTCCCGGTTGCGGGTGTTGGCGGTCTCGCCGCAGCCGGTGAGGGCGACCGCGCCGGCGAGCGCGATGGCGAGGAGGTGCCGTCTTCTCATGGTGTCTCCCTCGGGTGCTCCCGCCGTGGGGAGCGGATCGGTGGTGGGTGGAGGGTGTGCGCCACCGCCACCGGTCGGCGTGGTTGCCGACCGGCGGTGGGGGGTGTGCGGTTCGCCTCAGGTGCGGCCGGTCGAGGCGCGCACGGTGAACGTGGTCGGGATGACGGTCGGGGTGTCGGGCAGGGGAGTGCCGCCGAGGTGGGAGATGAGGGCGCGGGCGGCGGCCGCTCCCATCTCCCGCAGCGGCTGGCGTACCGAGGTCAGCGGCGGGTGGGTGTGCCCGGCCAGGGGCAGGTCGTCGAAGCCGACGACGGCCACGTCGTCCGGGACGCGCCGGCCGGCGTCGCGCAGCGCCTGGAGCGCGCCGGCGGCGGAGAGGTCGTTGTGGGCGAAGACGGCGTCGAACGGCACGCCGCCGGCGAGCAGGTGTTGCACCGCGGCCCGGCCGCACTCGAAGGTGAAGTCGCCCTCGACGACGAGAGCGGGGTCGATGGGCAGGCCGGCGTCGGCGTAGCCGCCCGCGAAGCCGGCGAGCCGTTCCCGGGTGCAGCCGAACCGGCGCACGCCGGTCACCACCAGCGGGCGGCGGCGGCCGAGCGCCAGCAGGTGCGCCGCAGCGGCGCGCGCGCCGGACTCGTTGGTGGTCCGGACGGAGGGGAACCGCGGCTGGTGGCTGCGGTCGTCGATGAGAATCACCGGCAGGCCCCGCTCGTGCAGCGCGGTGATGTAGTCCAGGGTGCCCTCCGGCTCGACCACCAGCAGGCCGTCGAAGGACTTGGCGGAGACCTGGGAGGCGAAGCGCCGCATCGACTCGTCGCCCCGGGTGCAGGTGAACAGCAGCAGGCCGTACCCCTCGGACTCGACCACGTCGGCCGCGCCCTGGAGCACCTCGCCCATCCACGGCCAGGTGAGCGCGGGCACCAGCATGCCGACCACCCGGGTGCGGCCCCGGGCCAGGCCGACCGCGCGGGCGCTCGGCACGTAACCCAGATCGCTGATCACCGCGCGAACCCGGTCGGCGGTGCGGACGTCGACCTCGCCCTTGCCGTTGAGCACCCGGGAGACCGTCGTCTTGCTCACCCCCGCCCGGGTGGCGACGTCAGCGATGGTGATCGGCACGTGGCGCTCCCGTTGGGGCAGGGACGGGACGGGTGGTTCGGAACCGGTTGCGGAAGCGGTTCCATCGCAGTCAATCGAAGTGACAGCGGTCACGTCAATAACGCACAGGTAACGAAATATGGCTAACTTCAAATCCTTAAAAAAGCCGCGCCGGCCGGGGTCGCTCGACCGTGCGCCGACGCCCGTTCGCGCGGTCAGGCCGGCCGGCAGTACACGTCGCCGGAGTTGGCCTCGTGCGGCAGGGCGCGCAGGTACGCCGCCACCTCGGCCGCGGGCACCCAGCGCGGCAGGGCGAGCGCCATCTCGTCGCCGAGCGCGACGTTGAACCTGGTGAAGCCGAGCGCGGTGAGCCGGTCCAGGCAGCGCGGGGCCAGCTCCCGCGCGATGGTGGTGAACTCGAACGACAGCGCTGGCAGCGGTCTGCTCAGCCCGGCCAGCACCGCGTCCTCGAAGCCCTCCACGTCGATCTTGACGAAGTCCGGTACGCCGTGCGCGGCGATGAGGGTGTCGAGGGTGGTGCCGACGACCTCGATCTCGGCGTCCCAGGTCTCGCCCTCCCAGCCGCCGGCCCCGGCCGCCGACCGCACGAAGCGGGCGGACACGGTGGAGACCGTGGGGTTGGCGGAGTTGATGTGCAGCCGGACCGGGTCGGGTCGCGCCCCGCACGCCGCCTCGACCACCGTGACCCGTGTGTCGGCGGCGTAGAGCGCGCGCAGGGCCCGGACGCAGAGGGGCTGCGGCTCGACGGCCACCACCCGGGCGCCGAGCCGGCGGAAGCTGCCGAGCCGGTCGCCGACGTGCGCCCCGACGTCGAAGACCAGGTTCCCGGGGCGGACGAAGCCCGCGTAGAGGGCGTCCATCGCGGCGTCGCGGGCGGGGTCGCCGTAGTACGACTCCAGGGACCGGCGCAGGCCCGACATGGTCGGATCCTCCTTGAGCGCCTCGATCACCCCGTCCTGGCCGTCCACTGCTCCGACCGTAGCGACGCCGGGAGGAAGGTGAGCAGACTTCGCGGAATCCCGCCACTGCGGGTGGTGGTCCAGCCTCCTAGGATGCCTTAGCGGGTGTGACGCGTGCCCGGCCGGGCGGACGAATCCGTCGCCCGGCCGGGCACGCGGTTGGGGTTGAGACGCCTCAGGGGGTGTCCACGACCTCCTGGCCGAGCGGCCAGAGCGCCGCCGGCACCAGCTTGAAGTTCGCGACCCCGAACGGGATGCCGATGATGGTGACGCAGAGGGTGACGCCGGCGACGATGTGGGACAGTGCGAGCCACCAGCCGGCCAGCAGCACCCACAGCACGTTCGCGAGGCCGGAGGCGATCCCGGCGCCGGGCTTGGGGACGAGGGTGCGCCCGAACGGCCAGAGCGCGTACGAGGCGAGGCGGAGGGAGGCCACGCCGAACGGGATGGTGATCACCAGCACGAAGCAGATCAGCGCGGCCACCCCGTAGCCCAGGGCGAGGACGAGGCCGCCACCGAAGACGAGCCACAACAGGTTCAAGATGAAGCGGATCACGCGCTCCATCGTGGCTGGACCGTGCAACGGCCCGGGAACTCGGGGCCGGCCGGGCTCAGGACGTGCTGGCGATCTGGATCAGATTGCCGCAGGTGTCGTCGAGCACCGCGGTGGTGACGCCGCCCATCTCCAGGGGCTGCTGGGTGAACACCACGCCGAGCGACCGTAGCCGGTCGAACTCCGCGCGCACGTCGTCGACGGCGAACGAGGTGAAGGGGATCCCGTCATCGACGAGCGCCCGCCGGAACGGGCCGACCGCCGGGTGGCCGGCGGGTTCGAGCACGAGTTCGACGCCGTCGGGGTCGGCGGGGGAGACGACGGTGAGCCAGCGGTGCTCGCCGAGCGGGACCTCGGTCTTCTTCGTGAAGCCCAGCACCTCCGTGTAGAAGGTGAGCGCCCTGTCCTGATCGTCCACGAAGACACTGGCCAGGTTGATTCGAATCACGGTCCCTCCTCCGGGATCGGCCACCGGTCGACGACCGCGCGCAGCGGCCGGAAATCGGCGTGATGGAACTTGTAGCGGCCGCTTCGCTCGGAGCGCACGAGCCCGGCCTCCGCGAGGATGTCGAGGTGTTGGGAGATCGCCTGGCGGGAGGATCCGATGCCGTGTCGGGTCGTCAGACGGGCGCAGATCTCGAAGAGCGTCTGGCTGTCCCGCTCGGCCAGTTCGTCGAGGATCGCCCGGCGGGTGGGGTCGGCGATCGCCGCGAAGACGTCGATCACGGCAGGTTGAGCTGCCAGGACACCCCGAAGCGGTCGTTCACCCAGGCGAAGCGGGTGCTGAAGCCGTAGTCACCGAGCGGCATGAGTTCCTGCCCGCCCTCAGCGAGGGCCTTGTGGAGGCGGGTGAGCTCCGCCTCGTCCTTGCACTGCACGAACAGCGACAGCGAGGGGGTGAACGAGAAGCCGTGGTGCACGAAGCTGTCACTGCACATCAGTCGCTGCCCCGCCACGCGGAACTCGGCGAGCTGGACGGTGCCGGCGACGGCCGGACCGTCGCCCTCGTGCCGGATGATCGAGAGTATCTCGCCGTCGTCGAACAGCGAGATGTAGAAGTTCATGGCCTCGGTGGCGGCCCCTTCGAACATCAGGAACGGGGCGAGCGTGGTGTCGCTGTCGGTCATTGCCTGGACTCCGATCCTCGACCGGCCGGATGCCGGACCTGCCCGACAGATTAGGCAAGTGCCCACTTGCATGTCAAAGGTGGCGCTCCGGCCGGGTGTCCCCGCTCGTCCCAGCGGGGACACCCGGCGCAGGGTTGGTCGGTCAGGTCTGGTTGCCGGGCAGGTTCTTGTAGTCCTGCGGGCTGACGCCCTTCGGGCGCGGGTCCTTCTGGGTCTGGCCCCCGCCTTGTCGCGCGTTGGTCGACCCGCCGAGCGCCTGGATCATCTCGTCCTTGTTCATCTGGTCGACGTTCCGGATTCCGGCGCGTTCCGCCTGCTGGCGCAGCTCACCGGTCTTCATCTGGGCGGGATCGCGTGCCATCGCTCCTCCTTCGGGCATCCGATGGTCGGTCCACGGTCGGTTACCCGGCGGGCGCGGGTAGCAACGCCAGCGCGAGGATCCGGCGGGGGAAGTGTTCCATCTCGCGCGAACACGAACCCCCGGGCGATCCAGTACATGTCGCGCAAACGGCGATATCCGGCACCCCGGGATACCACCACATTCCGCACACGACCAACCCCCGTACCGGCCCGATGTCGCCGCGGCGGCGGCTCAGCCGGCGCGGGGCGCGGCCCGGCGGGATGCCGGCAGCACCAGGGGGGTGCCGGTCAACGGGTCCGTGAGGACCCGGCAGGGCAGGCCGAACACCTCCTCGACCAGTCCGGCGGTGACGACCTCGCCCGGATCCCCGGCGGCCACCACCCGGCCGTCGCGCATCGCCACCAGGTGGGTGGCGTAGCGGGCGGCCTGGTGCAGGTCGTGCAGCACCGCCACGAGGGTGCGGCCCTGCTCCTCGTGCAGCCGGGCGCACAGGTCGAGAACCTCGACCTGGTGGGCGATGTCCAGGTAGGTGGTTGGTTCGTCCAGCAGCAGCAGCGGGGTCTGCTGGGCCAGCGCCATCGCGATCCAGGCCCGTTGCCGCTGCCCGCCGGAGAGCTCGTCGACCGGGCGGTCGGCCAGGGCCGCCACCCCGGTGTCGGCCATCGCCTCGGCGACCGCCCGCTCGTCGGAGCGGGACCACTGTCGCAGCAGGCCCTGATGGGGGTAGCGGCCGCGGGCGACCAGTTCGGCGACGGTGATGCCGTCCGGGGCGACGGCCGACTGGGGGAGCAGGCCGAGGGTGCGGGCGACCTGGCGGGCGGGGCGGCGGTGGATGTCGGCACCGTCGAGCAGCACCGTGCCGTGGGTGGGGCGGAGCAGCCGGGCCAGGGCGCGCAGCAGGGTCGACTTGCCGCAGGCGTTCGGGCCGATGATCACGGTGAACGAGTGGTCGGGTACGGCCACCGTGAGGTTCTCGGCGACGGTGCGCCGGTCGTAGCCGATGGTCAGCGCCTCGCCGATCAGCCGGGCGGTGTCGGGTCGCATGGTGGGTGCTCCTCTCTCGTCCGGGCCGGTCACCGCCGGCCCCCGCGTTCGGCGGCGAGCAGCCAGGCCAGGTAGCCGCCGCCGAGCACGCCGGTCACCACGCCGACGGGCAGTTGGTGCCCGCCGACCGCGTGCTGTGCCAGCTGGTCGGCGGCGACCAGCAGCGCGGCGCCGAGGGCGGCGGACGGCAGCAGGTTCGGTCCCGGGGCGCGGGTCAGCCGGCGGGCCAGGTGCGGGGCGGTCAGGGCCAGGAAGGACACCGGGCCGGCGGCCGCCGCGGCGAGGGAGACCAGCAGCACCGCCGCGGCGAGCGCGGCGAGGCGGATCCGGCGTACCGGGACGCCCAGCGCGGCGGCGGCGTCGTCGCCCAGCTCCAGCAGCCGCAGCGCCGGCCCGCTGGCGAGCAGCACGCCCGGCAGCAGCACCGCCAGCGCGGCGAGCACCGGCAGCGCGTTCACCCAGCCGCGCCCGTCCAGGCTGCCGGTGAGCCAGAGCGCGGCGCGGGCCGCGTCCGTCAGCGGGGCGTGGGTGAGCAGCCACCCGTTGACGCCGGTGAGGATGGCGGTGACGCCGATGCCCACCAGCACGAGCCGGTGGCCGGCCGCGGCATGCCGCCCGGCCAGGGCATACAGCAGTGCGCCGGTGGCGAGCCCGCCGGCGGTCGCCGCGCCGCCCAGGGCCGCGCTGCCGCCGCCGGTCGCGACCACGAGCAGTGCGCCGGTGGCCGCGCCCTGGGTTACCCCGAGGACGTCCGGGCTGCCGAGTGGGTTGCGGGTCAGCGTCTGGAACACCGCGCCGGCCAGGCCGAGGGCGGTGCCGACGGCGAGCGCCGTGGCCAGCCGGGGCAGGCGCAGCTCGGTGACGACGAACCGGTCGGTGGGACTGCCGCCGCCGGCGAGCACGCGCAGCACGTCGGCGGGGCCGATCGGGTAGTCGCCGGTGCCGACGGCCAGCACGGCGAGGGCGAGGGCGATCAGCGCGCCGGCGAGGCCGACGGCGAGCGCGCGGGGCCGTAGGCGTAGCGACAGCCCACCCGGGAGACGTAGGACGATCACGTTCGGGCCGCCCGTCCATGCCGGACCAGGTGCAGGAAGAGCGGACCGCCGAGCACGGCGGTGACCAGGCCGACCTGGAGTTCGCCGGGGCGGCCGAGCAGCCGGCCGGCGATGTCGGCGGTGAGCAGCAGCACCGGGGCGTACACCGCGCACGCCGGCAGCAGCCGACGTGGGTCGGGGCCGGTGCGGGCGCGGACCAGGTGCGGGGCGAGCAGCCCGACGAAGACGATCGGCCCGCACGCGGCGGTGGCTGCGCCGCAGAGCAGGGTGACGGCGCCGATCACGGCGGCCCGGACCAGGCCGGGGCGGGCGCCGAGCGCGCGGGCCTGGTCGTCGCCGAGGGCCAGCGCGCCGAGCGGGCGGGCCGCGAGGAGGGCGAGCAGCAGGCCGGCCGTGAGGAAGGGCAGCAACGCGGGGACGGTGTCGGTGCGCGCGCCGGCGAGGGAGCCGACGGTCCAGAACCGCAGCCGCTCCAGCGAGGTGGCGTCGACCAGCATGATCGCGCTGACGTACGAGTAGAGGACGGCGTTGAGCGCCGCGCCGGCCAGGGCCAGCCGGGTGGGGGTGGCGTGCCGCCCGCCGGCCACCGCGTGCCCGGCGAGGGTGACCAGGGCGGCGCCGAGCAGGGCGTACCAGACCTGGTGGTGCAGGGCGGTGACGCCGAGGGCGACGGTCGCGGTGGCCACCGCGGCGGAGGCGCCCGCGTTGATGCCGAGCAGGCCGGGGTCGGCGAGCGGGTTGCGGGTGAGCGTCTGCATGGCCGCCCCGGCGACACCGAGCGCCGCGCCGGCGGCCAGGCCGAGCAGCGTCCGGGGCAGCCGCATCCGGTGCACGACGGCGTACTCCGGGGAGGTGGGGTCGGTGAGGCCGTGCCACACGTCCGCGAGGGCCAGGGGTTTCGCGCCGACCGCGATGCTGATCAGGGCGGTGGCGGCCAGCATCAGCAGGCCGAGGGCCAACCCGGCGGCCAGAGGTCCGGGCCGACGGGGCCGCGGCGAGGCGGATGCCGTGCCGCCGCGCGGTGAGGTGATGACGGACAGTGTGGACTCCGGTTCGACGGGACGGGCTTGACGGCTAGTTAGGTTAGGTTAACCTAACCTCGCTGTCCATGGTCGTTTCCCGACCCGTACCGAAAGACACCGCCATGCCCGAAACCCTGTCCGGCCGCCGGCTCTCCCGCCGCGGCCTGCTCGCCGCCGGCGGCGCCGCCGGCCTCGCCACCCTCCTCGCCGGCTGCGGACGCGCCGACGGCGCCGCCGCCACCGCTCCCACCGGCGGCCCCTGGTCGTTCACCGACGACCGCCAGCAGCAGGTCGAGGCGGCCCGCCGGCCCACCCGGATCGTCGCCTTCACCGGGGTGGCCGCCGCCCTGGTCGACTTCGGACTCGACGAGCAGATCGTCGGCGTGTTCGGCGAGACCCGGCGGGCCGACGGCACCCGCGATCCGCAGGCCGGCGACCTCGACGTGGACCGCGTCGAGATCCTCGGCAACGCCTGGGGCGAGTTCAACCTGGAGCGGTACGCCGCACTGCGCCCCGACCTGCTGGTCACCCACATGTACGACCCCGACGCGCTCTGGTACGTCCCCGACGAGAGCCAGGCTCGGATCCTGCCGCTCGCGCCGAGCGTCGCGATCACCACCGCCCGGGTGCCGATGACCCGGCCGATCGAGCGGTACGCCCAACTCGCCGAATCGCTCGGCGCCGACCTGTCCGCCCCGAAGGTCACCGAGGCGAAGGCGCGCTTCACCGCCGCCGCGGACGCCGTGCGCCAAGCGGTCAAGGCGAACCCGGGCCTTCGCGTGATGGCCGCCTCCGGCAGCCCCGACCTGTTCTACGTCTCCAACCCGAAGGTCAGCACGGACCTGATGTACTTCGCCGACCTCGGCGTCGACCTCGTACTGCCCACCAAGCTGGAGCAGGGCGACTACTTCGAAGCGCTCAGCTGGGAGAACGCCGCCAGGTTCCCGGCCGACCTGATCCTGCTGGACAACCGCAGCACCGCCCTGCAACCGAAGGACCTCGCCGCCAAGCCCACCTGGGCGCAACTGCCCGCGGTCCGCGCCGGTCAGGTCACGACGTGGGACGCGGTGCCCCGCTTCTCGTACGCGGGCGCCGCGCCGCTGCTGGAGAACCTGGCCCGCGCCATCCGGGACGCCGAGAAGGTCACCTCGTGACGCGCGCCGCCGTCCTGCGTATCGCTGCCAACGCGGCCCGGGCGGTGCCCGTCAGGACCTCAGGCAGTCCGTCGCGCCGTCCTGCCAGCCGTGGTCGTAGCGGCCCGCCACCCGGGCGATGAACTCCTCGACGGCCTGCTCGTCGAAGGTGTCGAGGCGGTGCAGCCGCTGCCAGCCGGTGAGGCCGATGCCGTGCCCCAGCGCCGGGTACGGGGCCACGACGGTGTCCCGCGGGTGCCGCCGGCCGAGGCGCTCCAGCGCACGGACGTCGTCGGCGGAGACGTCGGGGGCGTACTGCACCAGCACGTGCCCGTGCTCCAGGACGTGCACCTGGAGTTCCTCGGGCACCGGGTCCCGGTAGATGCCGGGGACGACCACCCGGGGCGAGTGCGGCCCCGAGGTGGGCGGCACGGTGCGGTACGGCTCGTGCGGCGCGCCCTCGTACGGGATGTGCCGGTTGCCCTCGAACGGTTCCGGCGTGCCGGGCACCCGGTCGCAGGGCAGGGCGCTGTCGTCGCGAGTCAGATCGAGCAGCACCCCGGCGCCGAGGCTGGACATGGTTACCACGCTCAGCGTGGTGACCACCACGCTGACCAGCGCGCCCCACCAACGACGGCTCAAGCCACGGCCCTCCCGGCGCGACGGCGGTTACGCACGATGACACCCAGCGGCAGCAGCACGTTCAGCGACGCGAACAGCAGCAGCGCGATCCCCTCCCACCAGTACGCGCTGGCCAGCGGCGCACCGATCAGCACCCCGCCGGCCCAGCCGAGGGTGACCTTGGCGCTCGGCCAGAGGAAGTGCCAGGCGAACCAGGCCATCCAGATGATCCCGGCGAGATAGAGCAGCCGGTACCAGCGCGACACCCGCAGGTCCCGGGCGTGCGCGTCGCGCAGGATGGTCGCCTCCGCCGGGGACAGCCGGCGGATCAGCCGTTTCAACGACAGCCGGGTGACCTGGTTGAGATTGCGGCACCCGGTGGCGGTCGCCATCACCAGGTACATGTCGGTGCGCAGGTAGGCCAGCGTCTGGAAGGCCAGCTTCACCGCCTGGCTGAACACCACCATGGCGAGGAACCGGACCAGCCCCGGCGTCAGGTCGATCCAGCCCCGCGACCAGGCGAAGCGCGGCGCGACGGCGGCGAACAACAGCACGGAGTCGATGGCCATGCCGGCCAGGAAGGGCCCGTAGCGGCGCTCGGGCGGCAGCGCCCACAGCCCGGACAGGTCGGTCTCCAGGACCGGAAAGATGCCGCGCCGCTCCACCCGTAGCCGCGACGGTACGCCGACGGCGGCGCCGGCCAGGGCGTGCCACACCTCGTGCACCACGGTCAGCACGACGACCACCACGTTGGTGATCAGCAGGCTGAGCACCACGTCGGGAAAGATGAAGACGTCCTCGTAGGTGGGCAGCAGCGACGGTTCGGCGGCGAACATGACCAGCGCCACGACCAGGCAGCCGACGTAGCAGGCCCAGGCGGTCCGGCCGAACAGCGGCCGGGCGTAGCGCGCGGGGATCCGCGAGATCGACCAGTGCCGGGCGGCGGCGGGTGCCCCGGCCTCGGCGGGCCGCCCGTCGATGACGCCCGCGTCGACCAGCACCGCCACGAAGTCCACCACGTCGACGGCCTCGCCGGTCTCGCGTTCCACCTGCTCGGCGGCCTCGGCGATGGTGTGGCCGGCGGCGAACAGCGCCACCAGCCGGGCCCCGACCTCGGGCACCACCACGAACGTGCCGGTCGCCGGGTCACCGACGACGTACTCGTCCTCGTCCTCGCGCCGGACCACCAGGTGGGCGACCCGGGGGCGGCTGTCGGCGTCGAGGGCGATCACGGGGCGCTCACCGTTCCTCCTCGAGCCAGCCGCACGTCTCGCACTTGCGGCCGGGCCGGGGGCGCACCGTGTAGTGGTAGGTCAGGTCGGTGAGGCTCAGGTGGAACATCAGGCCGCGGGTGCTCGTGGGGATGCCGGCGAGGTGGTAGACGGCGTCGAGGGCCGCCAGGTGACCAGTGAGGTTGGCCGACGGGGCGATCACCGCCTGCCCATCGAACGGGAACAGCTCCTCCGGTTCGGTGCCGTAGTGCTCACGGAGCCGGTCACCGACGCTGGGCAGGCAGGCCTGGCAGCAGGTCTGCCCAGGTACGAACAGGCCGACCACGGTCATCGGCCCGGCGTACAGGGCGAGCATCCAGGGCGTGCCGGTGCGCAGGGCGGCGGTGTTGGTCCATTCGCAGATGGTGTGCCGGGGTTGATCGGCGCAGAGCACCAGCAGGTCCCGGTCGCGCATGAGCCGCGCCATTGTCTCGGTGGAGTCGACCCGGGTCTCCTCGCCGGTGACCGTCACCTGCGAGTTGAGCTCGCGCAGCCGCCGCACGGCGGTGGTGAGCTTCGGCGCGCCGACGTCCTGCTCGGTGTAGAGCAGCTGCCGGGTCAGGTTGCCCGGCTCCACGCGGTCGAAGTCGACGCAGTGCACGTCGCCGACCCCGGCGGCGACCAGCGCGGCGGCGACCGCGGAACCGGTGCCGCCGAGCCCGACCACGGTCGCCCGGCTGGCCTTCAGCCGGGCCTGCGCGTCGAACCGGGACGGGCGCGGGGTCAGGTCCACCCAGGCGTAGTAGGTGAGGGCCCGGTCGTACCGGTCGATTTCCGCCGGGCTCAGGTTCGCCGGTGGGGGTGCCGCCGCGTCCTCCACGTAGCCGGCGTCGATGATCGTCTGGAGCGCGTCGGCCATGTCCGCGGCGGTCAGGTCAGGCCGCTCGGCGGTCAGCGCGGCGATTATCTCGGCCCGGGTCCGGGTGCCGTCCATGAGGCCCAGCAGCGACCACAGGCTGCCGTCCTCGTCGTCGATCTCCGCGCCGATGCCCAATTGCCGCCCGCCGATGTTGATCAGTGTGGGGGTCAGCCGCACCGGTTTGTGAATTCCCTTGATCCGTGGCCGCCGCATCGCGTCCCGCTCCTCCCGGATGAGCTCGGCCGGGGGGCGACGGACCGCCCCCCGGCCGAATTGTGATCAGCCGCAGGCGTCGCCGCGGCAGCCGGGGTCGATGATGAGGGCGGTGGTCTCGAGCTTCTCGAGCTTGCGCACGACGACCTTGGCCGGCTTGCGCTTGATCTGGACCTTCTGCTCCATGGCGTCCTCCAACGGAGTGAGCGGGATCTGACGCTGCGGTACCGCTCGCGTCGCCCTCATTAGAGCACCCGCGATTTCCCTTCACAACATTCAGACGCGTCAAATAGTGCGCCTTTTTGACAAACAATTGGGGCATTGTTGGAACGCGCCGGACGAACGATCTGTAAAGGCCGCGTGAATGCAGTTCTGTGGCATGGCCGACCCTGTCGGACAGATCATTTACGGGAGTTAGGTGGGACTATGCGTGATTGGCTGACAGGAAAGGCGGATAACCGTGGATGGCCCTCTGCGCGCCCGTTTGGCACGGTCTGCGGCCACTGCCGTCGAGGGCCCGTCGGCACCGCGCGGGGAGCCGCGCACCGGCCGCGGGGAGGCTCGCCGACCGACTCCCGCGCTTGCCCAAACGACCGTTAAGCTCAGGGGGTGGGAACCGACGAGCTCTACCCGACCGAGCGGCTGGTCGCCGCGCAGCGCGCCACCGCCGCCGCGGGGCTGGACGCGTTGCTTCTTACTCCCGGCTCCGACCTGCGCTACCTGACCGGGTACGACGCCCACGAGGGGGAACGGCTGACCTGCCTGGTGCTGCCCACCGAGGGGGAACCCACCCTGATCGTGCCGGTCCTGGAGCGTCCCGGCGCGGAGGCTTCCCCCGCCCGCGCCGCCGGTGTCCGCATCGTCGACCACGCCGACGGCACCGACCCGTACCCGCTGGTCCGCGCGGCCCTGCCCGACCCGGTGGCCGCCGTCGGGCTGGCCGACCGGATGTGGGCCGAGCAGGTCCTCGCCCTGCGCGCCGCGCTGCCCGACGCCGCCCAGCGGCTCGCCTCCGTGGTGCTGCGCGAGCTGCGGATCCGCAAGTCACCCGCCGAGGTGGGCGCCCTGGCCGAGGCGGGCGCCGCGATCGACGCGGTGCACCGGCGGATGGGGGAGTGGCTGCACCCCGGCCGGACCGAGGCCGAGGTGGCCGCCGACATCGCCGCGGCGATCCGGGCCGCCGGGCACGTGCGCGTCGACTTCGTCATCGTCGCCGCCGGCCCGAACGGCGCCAGCCCGCACCACGGCACCTCGGACCGGCCGATCCGGGCCGGCGAGCCGGTGGTGGTCGACATCGGCGGCACCATGCCGTCCGGCTACCGGTCCGACTGCACCCGCACGTACGTCGCCGGCGGGCCCGCCCCGGCCGAGTTCACCGACTACTACGCGGTGCTGCGCGAGGCGCAGCGGGCGGCGGTGGACGTGGTCCGCCCCGGAGTCACCGCCGAGGCGGTCGACTCGGTCGCCCGTGACGTCATCACCGCCGCCGGCTACGGCGACGCCTTCCTGCACCGCACCGGCCACGGCATCGGCCTCGACACACACGAGGAGCCGTACGTCGTGACCGGCAACCCCCGGCCCCTGGAGGCCGGGATGGCCTTCTCGGTCGAACCCGGTATCTACCTCGCCGGGCGGCACGGCGCCCGGATCGAGGACATCGTCGTCTGCACGACGGACGGCGGGCAACGGCTCAACACCACCCCCACGGAGCTCATCGCGCTATGACTGTCGACCGGATCCTCCCCACCGACGAGGCTCACGACCTACTGGACCTCGCCACCGAACTCGCCGACCGGGAACTCGCCCCGAAGGTCGCCGGCTTCGAGGAGCGCGCCGAGTTCCCCCGCGAGGTGCTGCGCACCCTGGGCCGGGCCGGCCTGCTCGGCCTGCCGTACGCCGAGGAGTACGGCGGGGCCGCCCAGCCGTACGAGGTCTACGTCCAGGTGCTCGAGATCCTCGCCAGCCGCTGGCTCGCCGTCGCCGAGGCCGTCAGCGTGCACACCCTGTCCTGCTACCCGCTCGCCCGGTACGGCACCGACGAGCAGCGCAAGCTGCTGCCCGACATGATCGGCGGGGAACTGCTCGGGGCGTACTGCCTCTCCGAGCCGCAGGGCGGCTCCGACGCCGCGGCCCTGACCACGAAGGCGGTCCGGGACGGCGACGACTACGTGGTCTCCGGCACCAAGGCGTGGATCACCCACGCCCGCGTCGCCGACTTCTACAACATCTTCTGCCGCACCGGGGGGCCCGGCCCGAAGGGCATCTCCTGCCTCCTCGCGGACCGCAACACCCCGGGGATCCACCCGCAGGCGGCCGAGCGGACCATGGGCCTGCACGCCTCTCCGGTCGCCCAGATCGCCTTCGACGACGCCCGGGTGCCGGCGGAGCGGCTGATCGGCGGCGAGGGGGCGGGCTTCACCATCGCCATGTCGGCGCTGGACTCCGGGCGGCTCGGCATCGCCGCCTGCGCGGTCGGCCTGGCGCAGGCGGCCCTGGACTACGCGGTCGGCTACGCGAAGGAGCGCCAGCAGTTCGGCCGGGCGATCATCGACTTCCAGGGGCTCGGCTTCGCCCTCGCCGACCACGCCACCCAGATCTCCGCGGCCCGCGCGCTCCTGCTGGCCGCGGCCCGGCTGCGCGACGCCGGCCGGCCGTACTCGATCGAGGCGGCGAAGGCGAAGCTGTTCGCCACCGACGTGGCGATGCGGGTGACCATCGACGCGGTACAGGTGCTCGGCGGCGCCGGCTACGTCGTCGACCACCCGGTCGAGCGGTACCTGCGGGAGGCGAAGGTGCTCCAGATCGTCGAGGGCACCAACCAGATCCAGCGGCTGGTGATCTCCCGCGCCCTGGCGAAGGGGTGACCGGCGTGGCCCCCTGCCCGCGGCGCGTGCGGCTCGGCGGGCAGGGTGCGGCGTGGGAGCGCTTTTCCAGGTAGGTTGCACCGCGTGGAGGAGATCGACCGCGCCATCGTCGCCGCGCTGACCGGGGACGGTCGGCTGTCGTACACCGACCTCGCCGAACGGGTGGGGCTGTCGGTGTCCGCCGTGCACCAGCGGGTCCGCCGGCTGGAACAGCGCGGCGTGATCAAGGGTTACGCGGCGCGCGTCTCGTTCGAGGCGCTGGACCTGCCGCTGACCGCGTTCGTGGCCATCCGGCCGTTCGACCCGTCCCAGCCGGACGACGCGCCGGAGCGGCTGGCCCACCTGCCCGAGATCGACTCGTGCTATTCGGTGGCGGGGGAGGACTTCTACCTGCTGCTGGTGCGGGTGGCCAGCCCGGCGGACCTGGAGCGGCTGCTCCAGGAGATCCGCACGGCCGCCAACGTCACCACGCGCACCACGGTGGTCCTCTCGACGCCGTACGAGAACCGGCCGCCGCGGATCAGTGCCGAGCTGTCCGGTCGGCGGACCCGGACGGCGGCAGAGCCGGCTGGTTCCAGCGCAGGATGACCCGCCGGCCGTGCTCGTGACCGAGCACGCTGACCGTGGTGGTGTCCAGTCGGAGCAGCCCACCGGCGGACGGGGGCAGGCCGATCCAGCGGGCGCCGATCACCCGCAGGCTGTGCCCGTGGCCGACCAGGGCCACGGTGCCCCGGTCGAGCAGGGGAGCGATCGCGGCGAGCACCCGGTCCGCGCGCTCGCCGACCTGTGCCGGTGACTCGCCGCCCGGGGCGCCGTCGGCCCAGAGGTTCCAGTGCGGATTCTCCGCGTGGACGTCCGCCGTGGTCCGCCCCTCGTACTCGCCGTAGTTCCATTCGGCCAGGTCGGGGTCGGTGGCCTCGACGCCGAGGCCGGCGAGCTGCGCGGTGCGTACCGCCCGCTGCCGGGGACTGGACAGGACACGGGCGAAGCGGCGGCCGGCGAGCAGCGCGCCGAGCGCGCGAGCCTGCCGCTCGCCGTCGGGGGTCAGCTCCAGATCGGTGTACGAGGTGTGCCGGTGGCTGGCGCTCCAGGTGGTCTCGCCGTGCCGGATCAGCAGGAGCTCTCCCATTCGTCCAGTTAACCAGGCATCCCGGGGCAGCAGCCGGGGGCCTGGGCCGGCGGCGTCCGTCCGGCGTTCACCTAGCATCCTAGGACGCACTACAGGTGGTGCCCGCCCGCACACCCACCGGCCGCGTTTCAAGACATCGGCGACGGGGACGCGATGCGGAAGCGGGCCGAACGGCCCGGGCATCGAGCCAACGAAGGGAATGCCATGAGCTTCACCGACAAGGCCAAGGCCAAGGCTCAGGAGATGACCGGCCTCGCCAAGGAGCGGATCGGCGACGCCACCGACAACGAGAGGATGCGGGCGGAGGGCGCCAGCGAGCAGACCGCCGCCCGGGCCCGGCAGGCCGGTCAGAACGTCAAGGAGGCCGGCCGCGACGCCCGCGGCGCCTTCGGCGAGTCGCCGCGCAGCAGCGCGTCCACCAGCTGCGCCTGGAGCCGGGCGTCCC
>NZ_JBEYER010000128.1:4881-17590 GCF_040634005.1 Micromonospora sp. NPDC007271 | reverse complement strand
GATCGTCCACTTCGGCAGCGACACGCAGAAGAAGACGTGGCTGCCGGCCATAGTGGGGCAGTTAGGCGACCTCGACGATGAGTTCGACTTCTACGGGGGCGTCTAGGGGGAGTTCGGCGACGCCGACGGCGCTGCGGGCGTGCCGGCCGGCCTCACCGAAGACCGCGAGGAACAGGTCGGAGGCTCCGTTGATCACGCCCGGCTGACCGGTGAAGCCCGGCGCGCTGGCCACGAAGCCGGTCAGCTTCACGATCTTGACGACGTTCTCCAGGCCGACCAGCGCGTCGATCGCGGCGATGGCGTTCAGCGCGCACCGCTGCGCCAGGTCCTTCGCCTGCTCGGCGGAGACGCCGGCGCCGACCTTGCCGGTGGCGAGCAGCTTGCCCTCCGCCATCGGCAACTGACCGGAGACGTAGACGTGCTGCCCCGACTGGACGGCCGGCACGTAGCTGGCCACCGGCGGCACCACCTCGGGCAGGGCCAGGCCCAGCTCGGCGAGCTTCGCGTGCGGTCCGTTCGCCATGCCGCTCACGCCTTCGGCCGCTTGAGGTAGGCGACGAGCTGCTCCGGGTTCGGGCCGGGAACCACGGAGACCAGCTCCCAGCCGTCCTCGCCCCAGTTGTCGAGGATCTGCTTGGTCGCATGGACCAGCAGCGGCACCGTGGCGTATTCCCACTTCTGCATCGGGTGAAGGCTCCCTTGCCTGATGGACTTCGGTCAGGCACAGCCTACGGTCCGTTGGTGTCAGCGGGACGCCGGACGCTGGCCCGGCGTGGGCGGCTCGCCGCAGGCGCCGTCGTGGTCGTACCGCTGAGCGCAGCGGGTGCGGTCGGGCAGCAGCAGGTCGCAGAAGACCCGGTGGCGATTGTTCTGGTCGTCGGCGGTGGAGACGGTGGTCTCACCGGCGTCCAGCTCGCTGAGGAAGCCGAGCGAGGTGGCCACGGTGCCGGCCAGCGCGGTCGCCGCGGCCAGGTCGGCGACCCGGACCGGCAGGTGGATGACGTAGCCCGGCTCCTCCTCGTCCCGGCCCCGCTCACCGGGCCGGACCAGCGTGCGGACCACCTCGACCGGCTGCCGGTACGACCGTTCGTTGACCGGCAGCCCCGCCCCGGGCCCCTCGGCGTCGCCGGGTCGCCCCGCCCGCTCACCGGGACGGAACTGGCCTCGAGGCGTGTTCTCCGCGTCACGCATACCCTTGCCTCCCGGCGTCGTGCCTGCTCAAAGTCACCATCGTCCGGCTCGGACTCGCCGGCGGTCCGGCCCCCGCGTGGCGACGAAACTAGGACCTACCGGCAGTCCCAGCAACGGGACGCGCAGACTCGATCACATTTAGTCACATATGCGACAGACGACTGGTCGGCAAGGCGACGGCACTCCCACGCGCACAGCCGGCGAGGACCGACTGCCCGTCCGGGTACGCGGGGCCGATCGGTCCCCCGTCGACCGCTACCCTTCCGGTCTGGACGGGCATCCGCGCTCGCCCGCCACGCCCGATAACGCGTCGGTCGCCACCGTGCGGCGACGCCGCCGCACCCCGGGGGGACCACATGACCCAACCGCCCATCGGTGGCGCCGCCGGCTCGCCCGTCGGCCCGTCGCACCCGGAGCCGCCCGCCAGCCCTACGGCGCAGCCCGGGGCCTTCCCTCCGCCGCCGGCGTCCGGCTACCCGCCGTACCAGAATCCGATCCCGCACCAACCGACACCGGCCGGGCCGTACCAGCAACCGGCCCCGCACCAACCGGCCCCGGCCGGGCCGTACCAGCAACCGATCCCGCACCAACCGACACCGGCCGGGCCGTACCAGTACCCGGCCCCGCCCGGGCCGTACCAGAATGCCGCTGTCCCGCCGCAGGGGCCGGGCGCGCCGAAGCGACGGCGCGGACTGCTGATCGTCTCGATCGTGCTGGCCGCGGCGGTCCTGCTCTGCGGCGGTGGCGGCACCGCCGCGTTCCTCGCCCTCCGTAACGCGGAGGACGGCCAGGGCGCGAAGGAGCCGACGGCCGCGGTGGAGGGCTTCCTCATCGCGGTCTACCGGGACCAGGACGCCGGGAAGGCGGCCACCTTCGTCTGCTCGGCCGCCCGCGACGACCGGAAGATCGCCGCCAAGGTCGCCGAGGTGAAGAAGTACGCCGGGCAGTACCAGAAGCCGCGATTCCGCTGGACCGCCCCGAAGGTGGACAACCAGACCGGCGACCGGGCCACGGTCAGCACCAAGGTCACCATGACCACCGCGGACGAGAAGGTGGCCGACCAGGAGCTGCGGTTCACCGTCGTGCAGAAGACGGGTTGGTGGGTCTGCGAGGTCGCGTGAGCCCGGTGGCTGGGTAGGCTCGACCGGTGGCAGCAGCTGAGCAGCCGGCCGAGCCCGCCGGCACCGGGTGGCCGGCCCGCCTCCACGTGGTGACCGGCAAGGGCGGCACGGGCAAGACCACCGTCGCCGCGGCGCTGGCCCTCGGGCTGGCCGCCGGCGGCCGGCGGACCCTGCTGGTCGAGGTGGAGGGGCGGCAGGGCATCGCCCAGCTCTTCGGCACCGAACCGCTGCCGTACGAGGAACGGCACCTGACCGAGGCGCCGCACGGCGGGGAGGTGCGGGCGCTGGCCGTGGACGCCGAGGAGGCGCTCCTGGAGTACCTGGACCTGTTCTACAAGCTCGGCGCGGCCGGCCGGGCGCTGCGGAAGCTGGGTGCCATCGACTTCGCCACCACCATCGCCCCGGGCCTGCGGGACGTGCTGCTCACCGGCAAGGTCAAGGAAGCGACCACCCGGACCATCGGGCAGCGCCGGGCGTACGACGCGGTGGTGCTGGACGCCCCGCCGACCGGGCGGATCGGGCGCTTCCTCAACGTGACCGCGGAGACCGCCCGGCTGGCCAAGGTGGGCCCGATCAAGACCCAGAGCGAGGGGGTCGCCGCGCTGCTCCGGTCGCCGATGGCCGCGGTGCACGTGGTCACCCTGCTGGAGGAGATGCCGGTCCAGGAGACGGTCGACGCGATCGCCGAGCTGGCCCAGCTCGGCTTCCCGGTCGGCCGGGTGATCGTGAACGGTGCCCGGCCGCCGGTGCCGGTCGGGCACGAGGTGACCGCGGCCGAGCTGAAGCGGGGGCTGGCCGCCGCCGGCCTGCCGACCGACGCCCGGACCGTGACCGGCCTGGCCGAGGAAGCCCAGGACCAGCGGGTACGCCGGGAACTGGAGGATTCTCTCCGGGCCGACCTGGTGGAGCTGGGCCTGCCCATGACCGAGCTGCCGCTCCTGCCCGAGGGGGTCGACCGGGCGGGGCTGGAGACGCTGGCCGCCACGCTCGTCCGGGCGGATTGACTCACACCTGCGGGCAGCACGGGCAGAGACGCCCGGTAGACCGATACGCTCGATTGGTGCCTTCCGAAGCCGCGGCGCCACCGCTGGACGTCGACCAGATCCTCGCCGACCCCGGCGTACGGATCGTGGTCTGCTGCGGGGCGGGCGGGGTGGGCAAGACGACCACCGCCGCCGCGCTGGCGCTGCGGGCGGCCGAGCGGCACGGCCGGCGGACGGTGGTGCTCACCATCGACCCGGCCCGCCGGCTGGCCCAGTCGCTCGGCCTGACCGAGCTGGACAACACGCCGCGCCAGGTCAAGGGCATCGACGTCGAGTCCAGCGGCGGTGAGCTGCACGCCATGATGCTCGACATGAAGCGGACCTTCGACGACGTGGTGCTGGCGCACACCGATCCGGCGAAGGCGGCGGAGATCTTTGCCAACCCCTTCTACCAGGCCATGAGCTCCACCTTCGCCGGCACCCAGGAATACATGGCGATGGAGAAGCTGGGCCAGCTGCACGCTCGGGGCGAGTGGGACCTGATCGTGGTGGACACCCCGCCGTCCCGCTCGGCGCTGGATTTCCTGGACGCGCCGGCCCGGCTCTCCCGCTTCCTCGACGGTCGGATGCTGCGGCTGCTGCTCGCCCCGGCGCGGAGCGGGGGGCGGAGCATGTTCAGCTTCGTCACCGCCGGCTTCGGGATTTTCTCGAAGGCGGTGCAGAAGATCATCGGGGCGCAGCTGCTCACCGACCTGTCCGGCTTCGTCGCCGCCCTGGACTCGATGTTCGGCGGTTTCCGGCAGCGGGCCGAGCAGACGTACCGGATCCTCCAGGCCCGGGAGACGGCGTTCCTGCTGGTCGCGGCGCCGGAGCCGGACGCGGTCCGGGAGGCGGCCTACTTCGCGGGCCGGCTGCGCGAGGAGCGGATGCCGCT
The DNA here is from genome assembly GCF_040634005.1 of Micromonospora sp. NPDC007271. Taxonomy (NCBI): domain Bacteria; kingdom Bacillati; phylum Actinomycetota; class Actinomycetes; order Micromonosporales; family Micromonosporaceae; genus Micromonospora; species Micromonospora sp. NPDC007271. The sequence goes on along the minus strand of NZ_JBEYER010000128.1, from coordinate 13,361 downwards.
GGCCGGCCTGGTGCTGAACCGGGTGCACCGGCCGGCGGTGCCGGAGCTCAGCGCGGCCGACAGCACGGCCGCGGCGGAACGGCTGGCGGGTATGGGTGGGCACGCGGGCACGGTCGAAGTGCTGCGGGCCCACGCCGCGCTGGCCCAGCAGGCGGTACGCGAACGGCGCGTAGCGGCCCGGTTCACCGAGGCGTTCCCGGCGGTGCCGGCGGTGTCGGTGACGGCGCAGCCCGCCGACGTGCACGACGTCGACGGGCTGCGGACGATCGGCGAGGCGATCAGCCGGCGGTGAGCCGCCGGGACCGACCGGCCGGGCGGCGCGGTGGGTCAGTTGGGCGTGCTCACCAGGATCTTGTCCCGGCCAGCCTTCTCCTTGGCGTTCTTCTTCATGGCCGCCTCGAACATCTTGCGCCAGCTGGTCACCTGGGGGTGACGGCGCAACAACGCCCGGCGTTCGCGTTCGGTCATGCCACCCCACACGCCGAACTCGATCCGGTTGTCGAGCGCGTCGGCCAGGCACTCGTACCGAACTGGGCAGCTCCGGCAGATCCGCTTCGCCACGTTCTGTTCGGCGCCCTGTACGAACAACGCGTCCGGGTCCCCGTTCTGACACGCCGCCAGTGACGGCCAGTCAGCGATCATGCCCATCTGTACACGTCCCCCCTTGCATCAACCACGACTTCGCGCGACCAGCCGTCGAATTCCCCCCGGTCGTCCGGCCGGCCTCCCCCAGAGCGGCACGGACGACATGTGGCTCTGTCGCCGCCATCATCATGCTGGGTAGTCACCCGATTACGCAACGTTGTCGGCGAAATCCATCATTCCGGACACTCCCGGCTTCCCGGGCCTGCGCCCGCCGTCTACCCCGTCGGAGTACGTGAAAACCCTGCGCGGCTCCCCCGTTCGGGTGGAGACTTCTCGCCAGGTTCACGCAACCACGCACCAGGGTTCGTGCGTTTAGCACAACGAGGCCGGCGCGCGCAGGAAATGGGGAAAAGACGCCCCAGCGCCCCTCGTTCCCTACTCGCGTACCCTGTCGAGGTGACCTGGATGCGGAAACGTGACCACAATGTGCTGACCAACGCCGCATCGCTACTCATCTGTGGCCTGTTGGCCGGCGTGGTGGTCGCGGCGGCGGCCTTCCCCGCGGTGGCGATGTCCGGACTGGCCGCCAAGGCGGGGGCGGAGACCTTCGACTCGCTGCCGAAGGTACTGAAGGAGGCCCGCTCCCCGCAGATCACCTATCTGCTCGCCTCCGACGGCAAGACGCCGCTCGCCAGCATGTACGACGAGAACCGCAAGGACGTCAAGCTCAAGGACGTCTCGCCCTGGATGCAGAAGGCGATCATCGCGGCCGAGGACCACAACTTCTACAAGCACAACGGTGTCGACCTCAACGGCATCGCCCGCGCCTTCGTCAACAACAGCTCCGGCGCCAACTCCCGGCAGGGCGCGTCCACGCTGACCATGCAGTACGTCCGGCTGGCCATCTCGTACTCGGCGACCCACCCGGCCGACGTGGTCGCCGCGACCGAGGACACCAGCGCGCGCAAGCTGCGCGAGATGTCGCTGGCCCTGCAGGTGGACAAGCAGTTCTCCAAGGACGAGATCCTGGAGCGCTACCTGAACATCGCCGCCTTCGGCAATGGCGCGTACGGCATCTACGCCGCCAGCCAGGTCTACTTCGGCAAGCCGCCGAGCAAACTGGACATCCAGGAGTCGGCGTTGCTGGCCGGCCTGGTGAAGGGGCCGACGATGTACGACCCCACCACCAAGTCCGGCTACCGGGACGCGGTGGAACGGCGGGACTACGTCATCAAGAACATGGTGATCATCGGCGCCATCACCCAGGAGCAGGCCGACGAGGCCAAGAAGATCAAGCTGAAGGTCAACGAGAGGCGCACCCCGAACGGCTGCGTCGCGGCCAACAAGCAGAGCTGGGGCTTCTTCTGCGACTACTTCTACCGCTGGTGGCTGCAGCAGGAGACGTTCGGCTCCACCACGTACGACCGCGAGCGCCGGCTGAAGAGCGGTGGCTACACCATCACCACCACCCTCGACGTGCAGGCGCAGAACGGGGCCGACACGGCGGTCCGCAAGAACCTGAGCGTGAACGACAAGGCCGCCCGGATGATCGCGGTGGTCGAGCCGGGCACCGGTCGGGTGCGCGCCCTCGCGACCAACCGGAACTTCAAGCTCGACAACCCGAACAACCCGCAGAACAAGCTCTCCAGCGATCCGAAGAAGGCCCAGAAGAAGATCCGGGGCAGCCGCCCGAACACGGTCAACCCGCTGATCAGCGGCGGCGGCGGCATCACCGGCTACCAGGCCGGCTCGACCTTCAAGATCTTCACGCTGGTGGCGGCGCTGGAGAAGGGCTACCCGCTCGCCTACACCATCAATGCGCCGATCCAGTTCAAGTCCGAGTACATCATCGACCCGGGAAACTCGGCCGCCTGCCAGGGGCACTTCTACTGCCCGAAGAACTCCAGCGACAGCATGGCCGGCGTGCACAACATGTGGAGCGCGTTCGGCCTCTCGGTCAACACCTACTTCGTCGCGCTGCAGCAGCAGGTCGGCGCGGAGAACGTGGTGAAGGCCGCGGAGAAGCTCGGCATCACCTTCCGCGCCCCGAACGACGCCAAGTTCGCCGCCGACAAGAAGGCCGCGCACCAGTGGGGTGCGTTCACCCTGGGTGTCTCGCAGACCACGCCGTTGGAGCTGGCCAACGCGTACGCCACCCTCGCGGCGGACGGCAAGTACTGTGAGCCGATCCCGGTGCAGGAGATCCGCGACCCGGACGGCGACAAGCTCGACATCGCCAACCCGCACTGCGAGCAGCGGATCAGCAAGGAGGTGGCCCGGGCCGCCGTGGACGCCGCCCGCTGCCCGGTGGGTGACAACTCCTCGACCTCAAGGTGCGGGTCCCGCACCGCGGGCGAGGTCCGCGGCATCGTCAACGCCCCGGTGGCCGGCAAGTCCGGCACCACCGACTCCCACCGGACCTCCGCCCTCGTCGCGATGACCAAGCAGTACGCGGTGGCCGGCATCATGGCCGACCCGGACTGGCCGCAGACCAACCAGAAGATGGGCCACAAGGAGCTGAACGGCATCAACCCCGCCGTGCAGCAGACCCTGGCGGCGGCCATGAAGAACAAGCCACGCATCAACTTCACGCCGCCGAGCGGGAAGATCGTTTACGGTGACCAGCGGTCCATCCCCGGCGTCAAGTGCGAGTCCATCGACACCGCCAGGTCGCGGCTGCGCGGTGCCGGCTTCGAGCCGGTGGTGTCCAGCAGCAAGGTGCCGTCGGAGTGCCCGGCCGGCACCGCCGCCGGCACCAGCCCGGACGGGAAGACCATCAAGGGCGGCATGGTGACCATCGAGGTCAGCTCCGGTCAGGGCAGCACGCCGACCACCGGCACCAGCCCCGCCCCGGGAACGCAGCCCCCGTCGACCGGCAACGGTCGCGGACCACGACCGCGCGGCTGATCCGGGACAACGACAGCGGGCGGGCACCCCATCGGTGCCCGCCCGCTTCGTCTTCGGCCCGAGTCAGAGGCCGAGCTGCCGGCGTACCTCGGCGGCGACCCGACCACCCTCGGCCCGGCCGGCCACCGCGGCCTGGGCCGCCTTCATGGCCGGGCCCATCTGCGCCTTGCCGCTGAAGCCCCCCGCGGCGAGCGCGCCCCCGACCAGCTCGGTCAACTCGGCGTCGGAGAGCTGCTTCGGCAGGTAGCGCTCCAGCACCTCACCCTCGGCGGTCTCCTTGCTCGCCTGCTCGGCCCGACCCGCGTCGGCGAACGCGACGGCCGCCTCGCGCCGCTTCTTCGCCTCCCTGGTCAGCACCGCGAGCACCTCGTCGTCGCTGAGCTCGCGCTTCTCCTTGCCGGCGACCTCGGCGTTGCCGACGGCCGCGAGAGCCATCCGCAGCGTGGAGGTGGTCAGCTCGTCGCGCGCCTTCAGGGCGGCGCGCATGTCGGCGGTGAGACGATCCTTCAGCGTGCTCATGGGTGGTCAAACTACCCTGAACGTCATGCGAAAGCGCACACTATTCCGGCTCGCCGCCGGGACCGTCGCCGCCGGCGCGGCCACCCTGGCGTACGCGTCGCTCGTCGAGCGCAACATGTTCACCCTGCGCCGGTACGACGTACCGGTGCTCCCGACCGACGCCGAGCCGCTGCGCGTGCTGCACCTGTCGGACCTGCACATGACGCCCAACCAGCGGCGCAAACAGGACTGGGTGGCCTCGCTGGCCGCCCTCGACCCGGACCTGGTGGTGGTCACCGGGGACAACATGGCGCATCCCGACGCGGTGCCCGGCGTGCTGCGTGCCCTGCAACCGCTGCTCGACCTGCCGGGTGCCTTCGTCTTCGGCTCCAACGACTACACCGGGCCGGTCTGGAAGAACCCGTTCACCTATTTCCTGCCCGACCGCGAGTACACCGAGGGCGTGCCGCTGCCGTACGAGGAGCTGCGCGACGTGTTCACCGGCGCCGGCTGGGCGGACCTGAACAACGCGCGGACCACGCTGAAGGCGGGCGGCCGGGAGATCGAGCTGGCCGGCGTCGACGACCCCCACGTCGAGCGGGACGACTACGACGCGGTGGCCGGGCCGGTCGGCTCCGGGGCGGCGCTCACCATCGCCCTCAGCCACTCCCCGGAACCGGCGGTGCTGGACCGGATGGCCGCCGACGGCTTCGGGCTGCTGCTCGCCGGGCACACCCACGGCGGCCAGGTCTGCGTACCCGGCTACGGCGCCCTGGTGACCAACTGCGGCCTGCCCCGCTCGATGGCCCGGGGGCTGCACCGCTGGCCCGGCTCGGACTCCTGGCTGCACGTCTCCGCCGGCCTCGGCACGCACCCCACCGCCCCGGTGCGCTTCGCCTGCCCGCCGGAGGCGAGCGTGCTCACGCTGATCCCCCGCTGAGCAACGCGCGCTCCGGGGGCGGGGTACCGAGTTTGACCATCGGAGCGGGTGGGCTACTATTTGTCGGCACGCCTCGGGGTGTGGCGCAGTTTGGTAGCGCGCTTCGTTCGGGACGAAGAGGTCGTCGGTTCAAATCCGGCCACCCCGACCAGAGGACAGAGGCCGCATCCGGTGGAACCGGATGCGGCCTCTGTCGCTTCAGTGGAGTCGCATCGGCGCGCCGCAGCTCATGTCACCCGGCCACCGAGTGGGACGACTCACGTGGTTTCACTCACTCCAGCGGGCGAGCGGGAGTACCCGGGCAGGGGCGGTTGATCGAATTTCCTGGCATCGTTGACGAGTGACTGCGCTGATCCGATCCCGCCTGACCGATTGGACCACCCTCGTACCCCTGATCGCGATCCTGATACTCGCGGCCTCCTGGGGTCGGGAGCTGCCCGCCGCGGTGATCGTGGTGGTGGCGGCGCTGCTGGCCGGCGCGGTGCTGGCGGCCGTGCACCACGCCGAGGTCGTGGCACACAAAGTAGGTGAGCCCTTCGGCTCACTGCTGCTCGCGGTGGCGGTGACCGTGATCGAGGTCGCGCTGATCGTCACCCTCATGATCAGCGGCGGAGACAAGACGCAGTCGCTGGCCCGGGACACCGTCTTCGCCGCCGTGATGATCACCTGCAACGGGATACTCGGCCTGTCCCTGCTGATCGGCGCGCTACGCCGACGGGTGGCGGTCTTCAACCCGGAGGGCACCGGCGGGGCCCTGGCCACCGTGGCCACGCTCGCCACCCTCAGCCTGGTGGTGCCGGCCTTCACCATCGGCCGGCCGGGCCCGCAGTTCTCCCCCGCGCAGCTGACCTTCGCGGCGGTCGCGTCGCTCGCCCTCTACGGGCTCTTCGTGCTGGTGCAGGCTGGCCGGCACCGCGACTACTTCCTTTCGGTGACCCAGGAGGGCAGCATTCTCGCCGTCGACGCCGACCACGACGGGCACGCCGACCCGCCGTCGGCGCGTACCGCGCTGGCCAGCCTGGTGCTGCTGCTGGTGGCCCTGGTCGCGGTGGTCGGCAACGCCAAGCTCGTCTCTCCGACAATCGAGGCGGGCGTCTCGGCGGCGAACCTGCCGCAGGCGTTCGTCGGGGTGATCATCGCCCTGCTGGTGCTGCTGCCGGAGACCCTCGCCGCGGCCCGGGCCGCCCGGCGGGACCGGGTACAGATCAGCCTCAATCTGGCCCTCGGCTCGGCGATGGCCAGCATCGGCCTGACCATCCCGGCCATAGCGCTGGCCTCGATCTGGCTGGAGGGGCCGCTGGTCCTCGGCCTCGGCGGCACCCAGCTGACCCTGCTCGCGCTCACCGTGGTGACCGGGGTTCTCACCGTGGTGCCCGGCCGGGCGACCGTGCTCCAGGGCGGGGTCCACCTGGTGCTGCTGGCCGCGTTCGTCTTTCTCGCCGCGAGCCCCTGAGCCGACCGCGAGCCCCCCGAGTCGAACCGCGAGCCCCTGAGCCGACCCGGTGACCCGGTGACCCGGGCAACGTTGGCCGCCGGCCCTCAGTCGTGCAGTTCGGTGCGGGCCACCTCGGCGAACGCGGCGGCCAGGTAGTCCGCCAACGGTCGGCCGGTGGCCGCCAGCAGGTCGGCCACGAGCAACGGGGCGTGCCGGGCGATCGCGGCCGGGTCGGGCGGGCTGTCGTCGTCGCCCGGTTCGTAGACGCCGAGGGCGCTCGCCAGCAGGACCAGCAGCACGTGCGGGTCGACATCGGGCCACCACGGCGCGGCGGACCGGACGGAGCCCTCCAGCACCTGGCGGACGTCGTCGCCGGTCAACCCGTCCGGGTGGGTCTCCTCCAGCAGCAGCCGGACCACCCCGCCGAGCACCAGGCCGGCCCGGTCGGCCGCGGCGAGCCGGTCGACCGCGGGCCGGTACGCGCCGGGACCCCGGTCGCGGGCGGCGGCCACCGCGTCCGTGGCGGCTGCCGCGATCTCGCGGGCCGGGGCGGGCAGGTGGCGCCAGGTCGTGGTCACCGGGCCAGCATGGCAGACGAGGTGTCCTTGCTCACCCCTGGCTCTGCCGAGCGCGTAACCGGCGGTAATCGGGTCGCGGGTCGTCGTACCCACCGCACAGAATCCAGCCATGCTGCGCCGCGCCCTGCCCGCCCGTCCGGAGGCCCGCCGGATCCTGCTCGGCACCCTGCTGTCCGCCATCGGGCGCGGGCTGACCCTGCCGTTCCTCTTCATCTACCTCACCGACGTCCGCGGCCTGTCCGACAACCAGGCCGGCCTGGTGATCGGGTGGTTCGGCGCGGTGACCCTCGCCCTGTCCCCGCTGGGCGGGGCGCTGATCGACCGGTTCGGCGCCCGCCGGGTGGTGCTGCCCTGCCTGGCGATCGAGGCGGTCGGCACCGGCTCGCTCGCGCTGGTCGACTCGCTCGGCACGGCGTTCGCGGTCAGCACGTTGATCGCGATCGGCGGCTCGGCGCTCTGGGCCGGACAGACCACCATCCTCGCCTCCCTGACCGGCGACGGCGAGCGGCAGCGCGTCTTCGGCCTCCAGTTCGCCCTACTCAACCTCGGCATCGGAGTGGGCGGCCTGATCTCCGGTGCGGTGGTCGACATCGCCCGCCCGGTCACCTTCCAGGCCGTCTACCTGCTGGACGCGCTGAGCTACCTGACGCCGGGCCTGATCCTGCTGACCCTGCCGCACGTCGGGCACCGGCTCGCGAAGGCGTCGGAGGCGGGTGCCGGGCGGTCGCACGGCGGCTACCTCGCCGTGCTGCGGGACCGGCCGTTCCGGCGGCTGATCCTCTTCGGTCTGGTGCTCACCACCTGCGGGTACGCGCAGATCGAGGTGGGTTTCGCCGCGTACTCGGTGCGGGTCGTGGAGGTGACGCCGCGGGTGGTGGCCTGGGCGCTCGCCGCCAACACCGTGATGATTGTGCTCTCCCAGCTGCTGGTGATCCGCCGGATGGAGGGACGCAGCCGCACCCGAGGGCTCGCCGCGGTGGGCGCGGTCTTCGCGACCGCCTGGCTGGTGCTCGGCGCGGCCGGCCTGGTCGGCACGGCCAACGCGCTGGTCGCGGCGCTCGGCGTGGTGGCCTGCGCGGCGATCTTCGGCTTCGGCGAGACGATGCTCTCGCCGGTCATGCCGGCGTTGACCAACGCACTCGCGACCGACGAGCTGCGCGGGCGGTACAACGCGATGAGTTCGATGATCTTCGGCATCAGCGGGATCATCGGCCCGGTCACCGCGGGTCCGCTGCTCGGCGCGGCGCACGGGCGGCTCTGGGTGGCCGTCGTGGTGGGCGGCTGCCTGATCGCGTCGGCGCTGGCCCTGTCGCTCCATCGGCTGCTCACCCCCGCCCAGGACGGCCGCCGCACCCCCACCCCGGCCAGCGAGCCGGAGCCCGCCACCGTCTGAGGGGGCCACCGCCCTAGCGGTGGCACTTCCGACAGAGGTGCTGCCGCAAGACGGCGGAGGAACGACGTCCCCGGGTCTCGGCGTCCCCGGTCTCGGCGTCCCCGGTCTCGGCGTCCCCGGTCTCGGCGTCCCCGGTCTCGGCGT